>JBAROI010000017.1:0-5059 GCA_049642015.1 Candidatus Omnitrophota bacterium
TGAGATCGAAAACGATCTCGTTATACACAAAGGGGGCATTTTCGGCAGAGTAGTAAGGATCGCCGAAGGGGAACCCGGCAAATCATATGACGTGGGAGTCGCTTTTCTGCGGAGAAAAAACATGACCGAAGCAGAGGTCGAACAATTGCTTAGCGAAAAATAAAGGATAAATTATGGAAACCGTAAAAAACTTTCTTACAGGGATCATAGTTATTATCGGCGCCCTGATATTGGTCGGTTTGCTCATGCTGCTCTGGCCGCTGGTTCTGGGTATAGGATCGTTCCTCTTGTCGATTATGGCCATTATCCTGCTCATCGTGCTTATTTTCTATGTGGTCTCCCTGGTTGGATATCTAACGCGACAAGCATTGCAAAAGAAAAAGAAGCAGCAATAGATGGAATCGAAGACGTACGACAGATATTTGCAGGAAAGGTATGATACGTTCGAAGCCGTCTGCAAGCGTTGCGGCGATTGTTGCGGGGCAAATGACGACCCCTGCCGGAACCTTGTAAGACGGGAAGACGGAGCGTTTTTCTGCAATGATTATAATAACAGGCTCGGCCTGCAGAAGACGGCCTCAGGAAAAGAATTCAATTGTATTTTCATCAGGGAACACATCACGAACGGGTCTCTCAGGCCGAATTGTGCTTATCAAGATCTGGCTGGAAAATATGACACATAATCATTTTACGCTCACAAAAGAGGAAGTGCTCGAGTATCACCTCGGCGGCAAGATAGGACTGGAGCTGTTAAAAGAGCTTTCTTCGCAGAAAGACCTGAGTCTGGCATATACCCCGGGTGTAGCCGAGGCATGCAAGGCAATACAACAGGATGAAAGCCGGCTCTGGTCATTGACCGCCAAGGGGAATCTGGTCGCGGTCGTGACTGACGGAACGTCAGTTCTCGGGCTCGGCAATATCGGCGCGAAAGCTTCCATACCTGTTATGGAAGGCAAGTCAGTCCTTTTCAAGTCGTTCGCGGGAGTCGACGCGTGGCCCGTCCCGCTCGAAAACGTCTCAAACAAAGAGGGAAAAACAGACGTAGATAGATTTATTGAAGCCACAATGAGCATAGCTTCCATGTACGGCGGGATCAACCTGGAAGACGTAGCAGCGCCTGCTTGTTTCGAGATCGAAGACCGCCTTGATGAAATGCTTGATATTCCCGTGTTCCATGACGACCAATGGGGCACCGCGATCATTACTCTGGCTGCCTTAAAAAATTACTGTGCCCTTTCCGGAAAAAAGGCGGAAGACTTGACAGTTGCCATAAACGGCGCCGGCGCAGCCGGGCTTCGCATAGCTGACATGATAAAAGCCGAAGGCGTCAAGAACTGCACAGTGTGCGACAGTAAGGGCGTTCTTTATATAGGAAGGGAAGGTTTAAATAAGCACAAAGGCGTGCACGCGGTCGAGACCGACAAGCGGACTCTTATGGATGCCATTAAAGGCGCCGATGTTTTTATCGGGGTCTCTGTTGCGGGATGCGTGACCCCCGAAATGGTCCTTTCAATGGCGGATTTCCCCGCGATATTCGCGATGGCAAATCCTGTCCCGGAGATCTCGCCGGAAGAAGTAGAAAAATGCATGAAAGGGCGCAAGTTCGTACTGGCTACGGGGCGCTCCGATTACCCGAACCAGGTGAATAACGTTTTGGGATTTCCATTTATTTTCCGTGGGGCGCTTGACGTTCGCGCGAAAACGATTACAATGGGAATGAAAGTCGCGGCGGCTGAGGCACTGGCCGGTCTTGCAAGGGAGGGAAATGTGCCGGAAAAGGTCAAAAAAGTGTACAACAAAGATTTCGAATTCGGACCCGACTATCTTATCCCGACGCCGTTCGATCCAAGAATAATAAATTGGGAAGCTAAGGCTGTCGCGGAAGCCGCGATAAAAGACGGAGTAGCGGCGCTTGGCAAACTCCCGGATAAGTATTGTCATTCCCGGTAATGATTGTCATTCCCGCGTAAGCGGGAATCTTTAGTTAAATAGATGACAGGAGGAACGTGATGGAAGGCAAAATAGGGGAAAATATCAGGACAGTTGATGAGATGTACGGCGAGAATGTATTCAGCTTGAAAAATATGCGTAATTATCTTTCGGACAATGCATTTAAATCGCTCGTATCAACAATAAAGGAAGGTCGTTCGCTTGATCCAAGTATCGCCGACGAGGTAGCTGACGCTATGAAGACCTGGGCAGTCTCAAAAGGAGCGACGCACTTTACTCACTGGTTCCAACCCCTTACCGGTGCAACTGCAGAAAAACACGATTCTTTCATTCAGCCGGATGAGGAAGGCGGAGTTGTACTGAAATTTTCGGGAGAAGAACTTATAAAGGGTGAGCCGGACGCGTCAAGCTTTCCTTCCGGCGGTCTTAGGGCGACATTTGAAGCCCGCGGCTATACGGCATGGGATCCGCTCAGCCCCGCTTTTATAAAAGAGGCCGATAGCGGTGCTACCCTGTGTATCCCGACCGCGTTCTATTCGTATCACGGAGAGGCGCTTGATAAGAAAACTCCTCTGTTGAGATCGATGGCGGCCCTTTCAAAACAGGTTTGCCGTCTTGGCAAACTTTTCGGCATCGATGCGGAAAACAAACGCGCGTACGCGACACTCGGAGCTGAGCAGGAATACTTCCTGGTAGACAGGGCTTTTTACGGTAGTCGCCTGGATCTTATCCAGACCGGGAGGACCCTGTTTGGAAAAGCCCCTGCCAAACACCAGCAGATGGAAGATCACTATTTCGGGGCCATCAAAACACGGGTACTGGCATTTATGGACGTCCTTGACCGCGAGCTTTGGAAGCTGGGGATCCCGGCCAAGACCCGTCACAACGAAGTTTGTCCCGGACAGTTTGAAATAGCGCCTGTCTTTGAAGAGCTAAATCTGGGTGTCGATCACAATATGATGATAATGGAGACATTGAAAAGGGTAGCGGAGCGGCGCGGTTTTAATTGCCTCCTGCATGAGAAGCCTTACGATGGCGTAAACGGCTCCGGCAAGCACAATAACTGGTCGATCACCGGTCCCGACGAAAAGAACTGGCTTACTCCCGGCGATAACCCGCACGAAAATGCCAAGTTCCTTACGATCATCTGCGCTTTGATGAAGGCCGTAGACACTTACGCGGGCCTTCTCAGGTCTTCCGTTGCTTCCGCAGGAAATGACCACAGGCTAGGTGCGAACGAGGCCCCGCCCGCCATAATGTCGATCTTCTTGGGCGAGCAGTTGACCGATATCATCGAGCAGATCGAGAAGGGTGGCGCCAAGAGCTCTAAGGAGAGCAGTACGATCGAGATCGGTGTAACGTCTCTTCCTCCTTTGCCGCGCGATGTGACCGACAGGAACAGGACTTCGCCTTTTGCCTTCACGGGTAATAAGTTCGAATTTCGCGCTGTCGGTTCAAATCAAAGTTGCGCGGGACCTAATATAGTTATGAATACCATCGTTGCTGACGCGCTGGATGAGATCTGCGCGCAGATCGAGTCAGAGATGAAATCCGGTAAAAACCTCAACGATGCGCTTCAGGCAACGCTGCAGGATGCCGTGAAAAAGCACAAGCGTATACTTTTCAATGGAGACAATTACAGCAAAGAATGGCATGCTGAAGCTGAAAAACGGGGACTTCCGAACCTGGAGAATACGCCTGAATCACTTGAAGTGATGAAGGAAGAAAAAACGATATCCCTGTTTGAAAAGCACAATGTTCTTTCGAAAACAGAACTCATGTCCCGCTACGAGATATACAAAGAGCAGTACGAGAAAATCATCGAGATCGAGGCGGGTATAGCCCTGACGATGGCAAAAACTATGATCATACCGGTAGCCGTTAAATACCAAGGCAGCCTTGCGAGCACTATTGAAGAAGTGAAGAGGTGCGGTGGCAGGCAAACAGGCATGCAAGGGCTATTGAAAGAAGTATGCGGCTTAACTGACAAGACGTTTGCGGGAATAAAGAAACTCGAAGCTGCAATTGAAAAGGACTCCACGACTGATATGATCAATGCGATGAATGGCCTGAGGGAGTCTGTCGACCAGCTTGAGGGCCTTATCCCCGATGATATGTGGCCTCTTCCGTCATACGCGGAAATGCTTTTTATGATGTGAATTTGGCCGAAAGCCAAATTCATCCCGAGTAAAACGAGGGATATTAGAAAGGTATTAAGCCGGGGAGGGCGTGTAGCGCCCTGAGAGTTCTGATGTGATCAGATTACCCGTTTGACCTGATCCGCCTTCGTCTAATATTTTCATATTATTGGACTTCGGCGGACTACCAGAATCAGTAATATGGTTGTGGTGGTCTGGATAATGCCAGCGTAGGGAGATAAAAAATTTCGAAACCCTATGCTTGGCAGGCATGGGGTTTTATTTTCTATGAGAAAGATAAAAGATAACAGCTTATATCTTGTATTAAGCCAGAAGTACGGGCTGGGCAGGAGCGCTTTAGAGATCGCCAGGAAAGCGATATCCGGGGGTATTGATGTCCTCCAGATGAGGGAGAAGAACCCGTCCCATGAGGAGCTTGTCAGCCTTGGAAAAGAGCTCGCGTCCCTGTGCGCGGAATATGGAGTAATATTCATCGTGAACGACGACCCCTTTCTGGCAAGGGAAGTAAATGCCGACGGCGTCCACCTTGGTCAGGGGGATATGAAGAAATTTCCCGTAGAAAGAACCCGCGGGATCCTCGGCAGCGGCAAAATAATAGGCATTTCGACCCATTCCCTGGAACAGTTCAAAGAGGCAAATGAAGGTGACTTTGATTACGTCGCATTCGGTCCGATATTCCAGACGAAGACAAAGAACTATTCGATAGGGAGTGAAAACATACGGGAAGTAATGAGCATTTCAAAGAAACCCGTTGTCTTCATAGGCGGCATAAATCTCGGGAATATCGATATCGTTCTCAGGGAGGGCGCCAGAAACATAGCGGCAATAACGGGCATCACGCAGGCAGATAATATAACTTTACGGGTAAAGGAATTCAGAAGAAGGATCGACGCCAGTTTAAAAAAACCGAAAATTCCGGTCCGGATCAACGGCAAAAAAGAAGAAATAGA
>JBAROI010000025.1:0-9644 GCA_049642015.1 Candidatus Omnitrophota bacterium
CCGGCCAGGGTGTTCGATTCGGAAGAAGACGCCATGAAGGCGATAATGGGCGGCAAGATAGTGAAAGGCGATGTTGTCGTTATCCGCTACGAAGGCCCGAAAGGCGGTCCGGGGATGAGAGAGATGCTCGGACCTACTTCTGCTATTGTGGGAGAAGGCCTGGGCAAAGACGTCGCCCTCATCACAGACGGCCGTTTCTCCGGAGGAACACGCGGTGCGGCTATCGGTCACGTTTCACCTGAAGCCCAGGAAGGCGGTATTATAGCCGTCGTCAAGGAAGGCGACAAGATACGCATCGATATTCCCAATAAGTCGCTTGAACTGGTGGTCGATAGACCCGAGATCGACAAACGGCTTAGCGAGTGGAAGCAGCCCGATTATAAGATCAAAGAGGGCTACCTTTATCGCTACGCCAAACAGGTGACGTCTGCCTCCACAGGGGCGATCTTCAAGCAGGATTAATTACCCAAAATAGAAGAGGTTCCTACTTTCTTGCAATTGTAAACTATAAATGATAAAATTGTTTACAATCATGAGCACGAGCCAGATCGACGACATTCTAACCAGGCCGCTGGACGAAGTTATTACCATCGCTAACAGGGTCAGGCAGGAAAATATAGGCCGGCAAATAGAGCTTTGCGGCATCGTTAACGCCAAGTCCGGAAGATGCGGCGAAGATTGCAGGTTCTGCGCCCAATCGGCCCACCACAACACGGACATTTTAGAATACCCGCTGAAGACGAAAAACGAGATCGTTGCTGCCGCCAAAGAATCAAAGGAAAACGGAGCCGAAAGATTCGGTATCGTCACCAGCGGGAACAGGCTCATGCCGGACGAGGTGAAAGTAGTCGCGGAAGCCGTGAAGGAGATCGCGGAAAAAGTAGGCATATCTCCCTGCGCTTCTTTGGGCGCGCTCAGCGAAGGATCGTTCAAGATCCTCAAAGACGCAGGCCTTACCCGCTACCATCATAACATCGAGACGTCGGAACGTTTTTACCCCAATATTGTATCCACCCATTCTTACGAAGAAAGAATAAATACTGTAAGACTTGCCAAAAAGGCCGGATTCGAGATCTGTTCGGGCGGTATAATAGGGCTGGGAGAGGACTGGCAGGACCGCGCGAGCATGGCGCTTCTTTTAAAGGAACTTGACGTGGATTCCGTGCCTCTTAATTTTCTTGTGCCTGTAAAAGGAACGCCTCTTGAAAATTTCAAAAGCATTTCACCCGTTGATGCCATAAGGACCATTGCTCTTTTCCGGATCATATTAAAGGATAAGACGATAAAAGTTGCTGCGGGAAGAGAATCTGTTTTAAAGGACTACCAGGCCCTTATTTACATGGCGGGGGCCAACGGGATGTTGATAGGCGGCTATTTGACCGTTGCCGGCAGGTCTGTTGACGAAGACCTTGCCCTGGTGCGGGAGGTAAACGAAATATGGAACAGAAAATAAGCCGGTTCCTTGAGGAAAGGAAAAAAGACGGCCTTCTCAGGAAGCTTGCTGAGGTCTTTCCCGGTAAGGACGCCAGGATCCGTGTGGCGGGGCGGGAGTTCATTAATTTTTCTTCAAATGATTATCTCGGCCTGTCGGCGCATCCTCAATTGATAGAGGCCGCCAGGGAGGCGCTGGAGCCGGTCGTTGGTTCTTCCGCGTCCCGCCTTATGACCGGAAGCACCGGACGGCACCACGAACTGGAAAGAAGGGTGGCGCTTTTTAAGAATAAAGAGGCCGCTCTCGTTTTGAATTCCGGCTACCAGGCGAACGTGGGCATCATAAGCGCTCTTTGCGGCAAAGACGACGTGATATTTTTTGACAAATTGAGCCATGCCAGCATTGTTGACGGCGTCAGGCTTTCCGGGGCTGCTTTTTTCCGGTTCCGTCATAACGACACCGAACACCTTGAGAGCCTTTTGCGGAAGGAGAGAGGCAAATTCCGCTGTGCGATGATAATCACGGAAACGGTTTTCAGTATGGACGGGGACATCGCGCCGGTCGAGCAAATAGTGGGCCTTAAGAAAAAATACGAGTGCCTTTTGATGCTGGACGAAGCGCACGCTACCGGGATCTTTGAAAAAACCGGCGATATCGATATCGTCATGGGAACGTTCAGTAAGGCGCTCGGAAGCTTCGGAGCTTACGCGGCCACGTCTTCGGAGATCCGCGATTACCTGGTCAATGCCTGCCGCAGTTTCATATATTCCACGGCATTGCCACCTTCAGTTATCGCGGCCAATATGGCTGCCCTGGATGTCGTAGAACGTGAACCGCAACGGGGACAGACTCTTCTTGCAAATGCCGACCATTTGCGTTTAAAATTAAAGGAGAGCGGGTTCAGTGTTAAGGGCAGTTCCCAGATAATACCTGTTATCTTAAGAGATAATGAAAACGCGCTATGCGCGAGCGAGTTTCTTAAAGAAAAGGGTTACTGGGTCCTGCCGGTGAAGCCACCCACGGTCCCTCAGGGCCAGGCGCGGCTAAGAATATCTTTAACGTTTGATCACAAAAGAGAAGACATTGATAAGTTTTTGAATGATATCAAAAAAGGGGGAGATGGTGGATCATACAAAATTTGAACTTATTGACAGAGGGAAGGACCGCGCGGCGGTGCTGCTGCCGGGATGGGCGATGGATCACCGCATATTTGAGCAGCTGGATATAGAGTATAACTACCTTGTCCCGGTACAGTTCTCTTCCGGAGATTTCTTTGACAAGCTTGCCGAAGCGATCAGGCAGCAGGGCCAGAGGACGATCGTGGTAGGGTGGTCTTTCGGGGGGCTTTTGGCGGCCCATTTTACCATTATCTATCCGGAACTTGTCGAGAAGACGATACTCGTAAGCGTAAAAGAAAATTATTCTCAGAACGAGATCGACAAGATGAAGGAATATCTCGCCAGGAACAAGACGACTTATCTTAAAGGGTTCTACAGGAAGTGTTTCAGCGGGCAGGATGCCGTTGAAAAGGACTGGTTCACGTCAAATCTCAGAGATGCCTACTTAAGGGAAATGGACATGAGCTTTCTTTCTTCGCAGCTTGACTTTCTGAAGTACAATCACATGCCCGTCATAGGGTTAAGGGAGCACCTGAGAAAACTGGTCTTTATCCACGGGGAAAAGGACGCGGTCATTCCTCTGGTGGAGGCGAACGCGCTGCATAAATATCTTCCGGGGGCGCGTTTTGTGACGATCAAAGATGCGGGACACGTTCCCTTCCTCCGGCCGGAGTTCAAGAGCATTATGGAGAAATACCATGGGTAAGCGTGTCATCAAGCACAATTTTTCGAAAAACGCCGGGCAGTATGATGCCCATGCCGTCGTCCAGAAAAAATGCGCCGAGAGACTGATGGACCTTATAAAAGGCAAAAGCTTTTCGCGGATCCTCGAGATAGGATGCGGGACAGGCACCTATACGCAGCTTTTGGGCCAAAAATATAAAGAGTCCGAGATAACCGCGGTCGATATCTCAAAGACGATGGTCAGCGAAGCGAAGAAAAAAGTTTCCGGGAAAAATATACGCTTCCTGGTCGAGGACGGGGAACGCATGTTTCTGGACGGCAAACACGATCTGATAACTTCCAACGCCGCGTTCCAATGGTTCGAAGACCTGGATAGGACGCTGAAATGCTTCAGCGAGGCGCTCACTAATAAAGGAACGCTTTGTTTTTCAATGTACGGACCGGAAACGTTCAAGGAGTTCGAAGAGGTGCTGGGAGTTCATTTCGGCCAGCGCAAGCGCTTGAGTTCCAGCCGGTTCATTTCGCTCGAAGTGCTGGAAGCCATTTTGAGCCAGTATTTCAAAAAATTTAAACTCGCGGAAGAATATTTTACCGCGGACTTTATTTCGCTGTGGGACTTTCTGCACAATATTAAAAAATGCGGCAGCCGCGGCTGGGGGCTCGATGACGGCTTATTTATAGGCAAACACAGGATACGGGCCCTGGAAAGTACCTATATCGAGAAATTCAAGGGCGTCATTGCTACGCATCATGTGTATTTCTGCAAAGCCAGCCGGTAATTTTTCAATGAATAGATCAATATTTATAACAGGAACGGACACAGGCGTCGGGAAGACGGTTATAACCGGCCTTCTGGGGCGGTTTTTGTCGGAGAAGGGAATAAAGACCGTCACCCAGAAATGGGTCCAGACGGGGTGCGCCCATTTTTCGGAAGACATCACGATCCACATGAAGCTGATGGGAAAGGGCAAAAACGAATTTGAAAAATATTTCCAGGACATGGCGCCTTACATTTTAGAGTTCCCTTCGTCTCCCCACCTGGCGGCAGGGCTTGAAAAAAAGCACATAGATATAGAGCGCATAGAAAAATCGTTTCTTTCCCTCCAGAAGGATTTTGACGTCGTTCTGGTCGAAGGCTCGGGAGGACTCATGGTCCCCGTGGACGACAAGACCATGATGATCGATATTGCCTGCAGCCTTTCTTTGCCGGTCCTGGTCGTCGCCGGGAACAGGCTCGGGGCCATAAACCAGACAGCGCTTACGGTAGACGCTTTAAAAAGAAGAAACATGAAGACCCTGGGAGTGATATTTAATCAGTTATCAAGGGGCCAGAACGAGCTCATCCTGAAAGATAACCCGCGGATCGTGGGAAAACTCACGGGAGTGGAAATTCTCGGAGAACTCCCTTTTAGCGAAAATATTGAGGATCTATATGGATCATTCAGACCTATTGCGGAAAGACTTAAAATATAACTGGCACCCCTACACCCAGATGAAGGACTGCGAAGAGATGCCGCCGGTCCCCATTGAGAGGGCGGAAGGGGTCAAGCTCTACGATTACGACGGCAATTTCTATTACGATACGATCTCGAGCTGGTGGTGCAATGTCCACGGGCACAATAACCCGGTCATCAAGGACGCTATAAAAAAACAGCTGGATTCGCTTGAGCACGTCCTTTTTGCCGGATTCACGCACAAGCCGGCGGTAGAGCTGGCGGAAAGGCTCATTTCCATAACTCCCCAAAATCTTACCAGGGTCTTTTATTCGGACAACGGTTCAACGGCGGTCGAAACGGCGATGAAGATGTCCTTTCAATACTGGAAGAACGCGGGGAAAGAAGAGAAAAAGCGCTTCGTCTCGCTTGATATGGCGTATCATGGCGACACTATAGGCGCGATGAGCGTAAGCGGCGTGGACCTTTTTAATAAAAAATTCGAATCCCTGTTCTTTGATTCGTTCAAGGCGCCGACGCCGTATTGCTACCGCTGTCCTTTTGGAAAGAAAAAGGAAAAGTGTTCGCTCGAATGCCTGGACGCCATGGAGGAAGTGCTGAAAAATAACGCCGGAAGCGTCTCAGCGATAATTATAGAGCCGCTTCTTCTCGGCGCCGGAGGGATGATCGTTTATCCGGTCCGGTACCTGAAAGGCGTGTGGGAACTCTCGCGCAAATATAACACGCATCTTATAGCGGATGAGGTCGCCACGGGTTTCGGGAGGACCGGAAAAATGTTCGCGTGCGAGCACGCCCAGGTTGAGCCGGACTTTATGTGCCTTTCAAAGGGGATAACTTCGGGATACCTGCCCTTGGGGGCGACGCTTACGACCGAAGAGGTTTACCGGGCATTTTACGGCGATCACGATGAATTAAAAACGTTTTATCACGGACACACGTACACGGCTAATCCCGTGTCGTGCGCCGCGGCCGTTGCCAGCATCGATCTATTTAAGGAGAATAGCACGCTGGAAAGGGCGAATGAGATAAATGCCGCCCTGGAGTCGTTCCTGGAAGAGATGTCGGAGCTTTCCATGGTGGGGGACACGAGGTGCATAGGAGTGGTGGGCGCGATGGAACTGGAAAAAGACGGCCTCACGAAAGAGATCTACAAAAAAGGACTTCAGAATAACCTTCTCCTGAGGCCTCTCGGCAACATAGTCTACTTTTTTCTTCCGCTGTGCGTGAAGCAGGACGAATTGGAAGACATCTTCAGGCGTTCGGGAGAAATATTAAGGGCGACAAATCGCGAATTTTCATGTAGAATAGCGATAAATCAACCGGAGGCAACATGAGCATACGCACGGGTAAAGGCGACAAAGGTTTTACCAGTCTATTGTTCAAGGGGCATGTAAGCAAGGACAGCCCTTTCATAAAAGCTGTGGGCAACCTGGACGAACTTAACAGCCAACTGGGCCTTATAAAAGCGAAGGTAAGGTCGCGGGGCGAAAAGGATCTGCTTGAAAGGATCCAGCGCGCGGTCTACGTTATTTCTTCCGAAATAGCGATAGGGACGGAAGAAAAGCGGAAGCACGGCACGATACTGAAAAAAGCGGACGCCGACTGGGCGGAAAGCGTAGTTTACGAGCTCGAAGGAAAAGTAAAGCTGAAAAATTATTTCTATACACCCGGCGAGAATGAGCTTTCAGCGCTGATCGACATTGCCAGGACCGTTGCCCGCAGGGCCGAAAGAAGCGTCGTGGGCCTCTTTAAAAAAGAAAAACTCAAGAACGAATATATACTTTCTTACCTGAACTGCATCTCCGACATTCTTTTCATCCTGGCGAGAAAAAGCGGCCAGAAAAAACGCGCAAAAAAACGAAAGGCAAAGTAATGCCGGAAAAATACGATTATCTTGTTATAGGCAGCGGGCCCGCGGGGTACGTTTCTGCGATACGGGCGGCACAGCTGGGGCTGAAAGTCGCCGTTGTCGAGAAGGACAGGAACATGCTCGGCGGCGTTTGCCTGAATGAGGGCTGTATTCCCGCCAAGTCGCTTTTCAGGAGCGCGAGTATTTTTAATATTGTGAAAAGAAGCCCTGAACTTTTCGGCCTTGAAGTCAAATACAAGCGCGTGAACATGGCGAAAATGGTGGAAAAAAGCCGCCAGTGCGCCGAGGACCTCTCCAAGGGGCTTTTATTCCTTTTCAAGAAAAACAAGATAGACCTTATAAACGGCAAGGCCGCTTTTCGTGATAACAAAACGGTTCAGGTTGAAGGCGAAGAGGAGAGCGCTATTACGGTCCAGGCCGATAAATTTTTAATCGCGGCAGGTTCGACTCCCAGGGAAATTCCCGGCGTTAATTTTGACGGGAAAAAGATCATAAACAGCTCGCAGGCAATAAGGCTCGAGAAGGTCCCCAAAAGTATCCTTATCATAGGGGGCGGCGCGATAGGCGTCGAGTTCGCTTCTTTTTTTAACATGCTCGGTTCGGAAGTCACTATCATAGAACTTCTTGATTCATTGCTGCCGCTGGCGGACGGGGAAGTGTCCAGGCGTTTTCAGTCTATTTTCAAACAAAGAGGCATAAAGGTCCATACGTCGAGCCCCCTGGGCGAGGAAGTCATCAAAAAAGAAGCGCACGAAAAGATCCTTGTCGCCGTCGGGAGGGTTCCCGCGACTTCCGGGATCGGCCTGGAGGAGATAGGGGTAAAAACGGACGAGCACGGATATATTCCCGTGGACTTCAATATGAGGACAGTCGCCGAAAATATATACGCCGCCGGGGACGTTCTGTGGACCCCGATGCTGGCTCACGCGGCTTACGCGGAAGGTGAAGCGGCCGCGGAAGCGGCAGCGGGCAACCAGCCGGAAGCGATCGATTATACGTGTGTCCCGAACGCCGTTTACTCGGACGTGCAGGCGGCGAGCGTCGGGATCACCGAGGAAGAGGCAAAAGCGGAGGACTTGCCTTACAAGACAGGAAAGCAACTTTTTAAAGCCAGCGGCAAGGCCGTAATAAATTCCGAAACGGAAGGGTTTATAAAAATAATCGCGGATGACGTGACTCATAAAATTTTAGGCGCCCACATTGTCGGATCCGAAGCCGCGGAGCTCATCCACGAATTTGTTTTGGCGAAAAAAGCCGGCCTCACGGTCGAAGAAATAGAAAAGACCGTACACGCGCACCCTACATTTTCGGAGACTGCGATAGACGCATGCAGATCAGTTTTCGGAAAACCGCTCCACGGATAAAAAGTTCCTAACTATTTTTTCTCAAAATTAACTTCCGTCATCCCCGCGAATGCGGGGATCCATTACGTTGATTCCCGCTTCCGCGGGAATGACGCGTTTCCAAAAGTTGCCTTTGTATTACCCTTATGGTATACTTTTAGGCGAATAGAAAGGTAGATATTTTTTCTACACTTTCCATAGGGGTAAGTTATGAAGATCTTCAATTTCGCGAACATAATCAAAGCACTTTTTGTTCCGGTCCTTGTTCTTGCCGTTCTGTCGGTAGCGGCGTGGATGAGTCCCTGTATTTCCAACACGCTCAAAATGGGCACTGCGTCCTGGTATTATGAATATTCTCCGGGTATAAGGACAACGACAGCAAGCATGGAAATTTTCGACCACGATCTACTGACATGCGCTTCATGGGATTATCCTTTTGATACGGTCCTCGAAGTAACGAACGCCCACAACGGCAAGAAGGTTAAAGTGAGAGTGAACGACAGGGGGCCGTCCAAGGACCTGTACCGTCAGGGGCGGATAGTCGACCTCACAAAGGCTGCTTTCAAGGAAATAGAGGACATAAGGGCCGGGGTGACTACCGTAAGAGTGCGTGTCGCGGACTGATTCCCGCCAAAAAAAAGTTGTTTTTTATCCGCTAATCGCTATAATAAGACTTAAATGAAACTCAAAATAAACTCTGCATTACAGTTAAGCTTCCTCATTCTTGTTCTCGTACTGCTGGCATCCTGTACTACCCCTACGCGTGTTTCCACTTCTTCCACAGGGGCCGAGATATACGAAGCATCGTCTTCCAATTTCGCGGTAGCGAGGCCATATCACGTCGTTGCCCCGGGAGAGACCCTCTGGCGCATAGGCAAGATGTACGATGTTGACGTGGAGACGATCAAAGAGGCGAACCGCATAAGAAACGTAAGAAAGGTCGAGATCGGCCAGAAAATATATATCCCCGGCGCATCCCCGAGAAAAGACATCGTCACGGTCTATCCCAATAAGAAATGGAAGTACATAATCATACATCACAGCGCGACCGGGGTGGGGAATTCAATGCAGTTTAACGCCTCCCATCTCAGGAAGGGATGGAAAGGCGTCGGGTATCACTTCGTCATAGATAACGGTACTTGCGGCAAAGACGACGGGCAGATCGAGACCGGCCCGCGCTGGTTAAAACAGGAAGACGGCGCCCACTGCAAGGCCAGCGATATGAATGAAAAGGCGATAGGGATATGCCTTGTCGGCAATTTTTCAAAAAGAACGCCGACCCGCAAGCAGATGAAATCCCTGACCTATCTTGTAAATACGCTGCGCGATTATTACAATATACCCACAAGCCGAATAATAGGGCACGGCCAGGTCAAAGGTGCCCGGACCGAGTGTCCCGGCAAAAAATTCCCGATGAAAAAACTCAAATCCCGCGTGTAAAATTCCTTGACTTTTTCCGGATAGAAGCTAAAATGAGTATTAACCCATAAAACTGTGGTTTATTGTGGGCATATACTCAGAATAACCCCGTATTAACTTTGGGCATATACTTATAAAGGACGTACATGAAGAAGAGGGGAAGACCGAGAAAGAAGAAGATCATCCGCGAGCAGCCAAGGATCGACCATTTCAGCCCCAGGGGGCGTCCCGGCAGGCCGGAAGAGGTCGCAATTACGGTGGAAGAATACGAGACCATACGCCTGTCTGACCAGCTCGGGTTCCCTCAGAAAAAAGCCGCCCATA
>JBAROI010000033.1:0-34717 GCA_049642015.1 Candidatus Omnitrophota bacterium
GAAGACCCGTTCTCGATTATCCAGTCGTTCCCGGTTATTCCGCAATCAATGATCCCGTCTTCGACATAACGCGACATTTCCTGCGCACGAAATAAGACGACGTCGATTTCGCTGTCGTCTATGGAAGGAAAGTACGACCTCTCGGAAACCTTGATCTTGTATCCGGCCTTGCCGAATAGCTTGATGGTGCTTTCCTGTAAACTCCCCTTAGGAATACCCAACCGTAACTTATTTTTACCCATTTGTTTCCCTTTTTTTTATTTTATTTATTATTTGGACACAATTATACGTTAAAAACACATGCTAAATACGTGAGTTTTGTGTCATTGTATATCAATATTAAATCATAGTCAAGCGAGAACACAACTTATGGAACGAAGTAAACCCCGTTAGAAATTACATTTCTAACGGGGTGAACATAAGTTGTATGTTCGAGCTTGACCCCACACCCAGCATATTACTTTAATATTATTATAAATTGCTGGGTGTGGGGTTTAATTCGGCCTTATAACTTATGGGCACAAAGTGCCTATAAGTTATGGCCTCATTAAATATGGAGAAACGTGATGCATGCCCGTTCCAGGGCGAGGGCCCGGAGGTAGGCCTCCTCAAGGTTCTTTCCTACTGTGAGGGCGCCGTGATGCCGCATGATCACCGCATTCGCCCCTGATGCGATCTTTCCTGCTGCCGCCTCGGCCAGTGAAGCAGAGCCCGGCTGGATATATTCGACAACCGGGACTTCTTTCTGCAAAATACAATCAAACTCGTATGAAGTGCTTTCTAACAGGTCTGTTCTTTCTCCCGCCGCTATGACCATGGGGGAATGAAAGTGCACAACGGCCTCAACATCCCGGCGGGCATTATAGCATGCAACGTGAAGCGGCGTTTCGGAGCTTAAAAGTTCGTTTTTTCCGGCGGCTTCTTCAAGCGAAACGCGCACATAATCGCCGGCGCGGCCGCAGGACATATCGGCGGCCTTCTTCTTGATAATAAGCGTTTCGTCCTCTCTTGCGCTGATATTTCCGCCGGCGCCTATCACGAGGCCCTTTTCGTGGATCAAGCGTCCGTATTTTATCAGTTCTTTCCTTTTGTCCATACCTTCTCCCGGTTTGGAATTTAGTCTAACACAGCCGCACACCAAAATCAACTTTCTACAGCTGTCATTCTGGAATTCGCCGCAGGCGAATATGTCATCCCGGAAACACCGAAGTGAATATATGTCATCCCGGAAACACCGAAGGTGTTATCCGGGACCAAATAAAAGTATTATGTGATCCTGGGTCTCCCCCCTCGCTTTGCTCGGGGTCGCCCGGGATGACAGTTATAGAAAGTTGATTTAACAAAGCGAAGCTGGTATAATACTTCGCAATATGGTAATGCAAATCCTTCGTAGTAAGAAATTCGCCAAAAGAACCCTCCTGGTTCTTTTGATACTTATCATCCCCGCCTTCGTCCTGTGGGGGGTCGGGAGTATCACCCAGGGGCCGGCGCCTGTCGGCCGAATCGGCAGAAAGAAAGTGACAGTAGCTGATCTTGCCAAAAGCGCCCAGGGATCCAGGGCCCAGATACTGCTTTCTTATTTTAACGATGCAAATTCCCTGAATAATATCCTGCAAAACCGGACACTCATCAACCACATGGCCTGGGAGAGACTTGTGCTGCTTAACGCTGCGCGCTCGAAACGCATCAGGATCACAGACAGGGAGCTGATGAGCTTTCTTTCGCAGCACCCCCTGTTCCAGAGGAACGGGGTTTTCGACGTGCAGGTATACAACTACATACTACGAAATATGCTGTCGATGGAACCGAGCAGATTCGAGCAGATCATAAAGGAAAATCTGCAGGTGATGAAATTCCGTCAAATGCTTTTTAGTGGCATCGGCGTCAGCGACGAGGAGCTGCTTGCCCACTATAAAATGACCAACGACAAGGTCGATCTGTCTTACATCCTGATCGATAAAAAGCTTTTCGCCGACAAAGTGAAGATCGATCCGGATGAAGTAAAAAGTTTCTACGACGAAAATAAGATCAGCTTTGTTTCTCCGGCAAAAAGCGATATAGAATATATCGAGATCCTTTATGAGGATCTCGCCCAAAAAAACGCGGCAGTAGATAAAGTGGGGGACGTATATCCCGAATTTAAACAATCTCCTGAAAAATTCAAAGAAATCGCGGAAAAAAACGCTCTGCGCCACGAAAGAACAGGCCCGTTTTCCCGCGATGAGTTGATCTCCGGAATAAAATCAACCGCGCAGCTCCACGACGTGGCCTTCGCGCTTGAGGAAGGCGAGATCAGCCAGCCGGTGCTTTCCGGAGAGGAAAGCGGAGCCGTTTACATTCTAAAAAAGGTACAACACATACCTCCTGCCCCCCTTGAGTTCGAAGACGTCAAACAAAATATAAAAGAGGCTCTCGCCGACGCCGAATCCCTCAAGATGGCCGAGGAAAAAGCCGTTCCGTTTTATGAGAAAATAATACAAACAGGCATGACGCTGGAAGGCGCGGGCAAGATCAACGGGCAGGTAGTAAAAACCGCCAAAGGGATCAATGCAAAAGGCTATATCCAAAATATCGGACCGGCCGGGTCGATCGTCACGGCCGCACTGAAAAACGCAGAAGGCAAGGTCATTCCCCCCATAACGGTCAGAGAAAAGGGGGTCCTCCTGGTGCGTGTTGACAAAATAACGCCCGCGGATGAAAGTGAATTTGAAGAGAAAAAAGAAACGTTCCGTCAGAATCTCCTGACACGAAAACAGATGGGCGCCATGGATAAATGGTTTGAAGAAAACGCTTCCGGGATAAAGTTGCTGCGCTCTCTGAACGAGCTTTGATCAGTCGAAGAACTTCTCCAGTTCCTTCTTGAAGTGGGACACATCCTTAAACCTGCGGTAAACCGAAGCAAAACGGACATAGGCCACCTCATCGATATTGTACAGTTTTTCCATGATCAGGTTCCCTATGGCAGTGGATTTTATTTCTCTGTCCGTTTTTTTATGGGCTTCTCTCTCGACCTCGTCAACGATCTCATCGATCTTTTCCATGCTTATGGGTCTTTTTTCGCAGGCTTTAGTTATGCCTGATTTGATCTTTTCTCTGTCGAACCGTTGGCGGGTCGAGTCCCTCTTGACGACCATCAAGGGAGCCTCTTCAACGTATTCATACGTCGTAAACCTTTTCTCGCATTTGAGGCATTCGCGTCGTCTCCTTATGTTTGCCCCTTCTCCGCTGAGGCGGGAATCGATAACTTTGTCGTCCATGGAACCGCAAAAAGGACATCTCATGCTTTCATTCCTTTCATCAGCGTCAGTTCAACGCCGCCCTCTTCCAGCAAATTTACAGCCCGTTCATCTGGATAATCGCCTTCAATAACGACTTTTTTTACGCCGACGTTTATGATCATCTTGGCGCATATGCTGCACGGTTGGGTTGTGATGTAGAGCGTGCCGCCGTTAAGGCTTATGCCGTGGCGGGCTGCCTGCAGAAAAGCGTTCTGCTCGGCATGAAGCGCCCGGCAAAGTTCGTGCCGCTCGCCCGAGGGAACGCGGAGCTGCTCCCTTAAGCATCCAACCTCTTCGCAGTGGATGATGCCTGACGGAGCTCCGTTGTATCCGGTCGCGAGCACCTGTTTGTTTTTGACGACGACAGCGCCGACATTCCTGCGCAGGCAAGTGGAGCGTGTCGCCACAAGTTTTGCAATATTTAGAAAATACTCATCCCAGGATGGACGCTTCATTTTATTCAAGCCCCTCCATTTCGTTTATCCATTCTTTGTATAACGGAAAAACACGCAAAAATTCTTTTACCTCTTTCCGGATCACGGTAAGTTTATTCTCATCTTCGCACGACTGCAGGGCATCGTCAATAAATTCCGCGATCTTCCCCATGTCCTTTTCTTTCATGCCCCTGGTTGTAGCCGCCGGCGTCCCCAAGCGCATCCCGGAGGTAGTAAAAGGGCCTTTCTCGTCAAACGGAATAAGGTTTTTGTTGACCGTGATCCCCGCTTTGTCCAGACAGGCTTCCGCCTCTTTTCCCGTAATGCTTTTACTGTTCAGGTCAACAAGTAATAGGTGATTGTCGGTCCCGCCGGAAACTATCCTGAATCCTCTGCGGGTCAGTTCTTTTGAAAGACGTTTAGAGTTCTTTACAACGTCTTTCTGATACGCCTTAAACTCAGGCTGGAGCGCTTCCTGTAAAGCAACAGCTTTAGCCGCTATAACGTGCATAAGCGGGCCGCCCTGGATACCGGGAAATACTTCCGAATTGATATTCTTTGCGAACTCTTTCTTGCACATGATCATCCCGGAGCGCGGGCCCCTTAAAGTCTTATGTGTCGTCGTGGTCACGAACTCGGCTACCGGGACAGGGTCCGGGTGGAGTTTTGCCGCCACAAGCCCCGCTATATGAGCCATGTCCACCATAAGAACCGCGCCAGCTTCGTCGCAAATCTCCCGGAATTTCGAAAAATCTATCGACCGAGGATAGGCGGAAGCTCCCGCGATTATCATTTTCGGTTTATGTTCGAGCGCTTTATGCCGTATCTCATCAAAATCGAGCATTTCGTTTTTCTTGTTCACTCCATAAAAAACCATATTGAAATATTTTCCCGAAAAATTCTTGGGATGCCCGTGTGAAAGATGTCCGCCGCACGCGAGATCCATCGCAAGGACCGTGTCCCCGATGTCCAGCACGCTAAAGAAAACGGCCATATTTGCCTGCGTGCCCGAATGGGGCTGGACGTTCACGTGCTCGGCGCCGAACAGTTCTTTCGCGCGTTCGATGGCGATATCTTCGGCTTTATCCACAAATTCGCACCCGCCGTAATACCTCGCGTGCGGATATCCTTCGGCGTACTTATTCGTCATCGATGATGAAGCCGCATCCATCACTGCGCGGCTGGCAAAATTCTCGCTGGCAATAAGTTCGATCCCTTCGCTCTGCCGTCTGGTCTCACCAAAAATAGCCTGAAATATTTTTGGGTCGGCCTTTCTTAAGTATTTCATTTCTTCCCCTTCTTGAACTCTTTTTTCTCGATCGCTTTTATCTGCCTTACGCGGCGGGCATGGCGCCCCTTAAGCGCTTTGGTTTTGAGCCACACCCTGGTGATCTCGAGGGCCTTCCTGTCGGACACTTTCGTTGCCGCCAGAACCAGGACGTTTGTGTCGTTATGCTGCCGCGAAGATATGGCTTCGGCCTTCGAACTGCACACGCCTGCCCTTACTCCCGGGACTTTGTTGGCGATAACCGCCATTCCGATGCCTGTTTTGCAAACGATAATGCCTTTTACGGCCTTGCCCGTAGAGACCTTTTTGGCGGCGGTATATCCGTACTCCGGATAATCGCAGGACTCAGCCGAATAGGTGCCGACGTCTTCCGCGCGATATCCCGACTTTTCAAGGATCTTCTTTATCTTCTCCTTAAGGACGTATCCGCCGTGATCGGCTCCGATTGCTATTTTTTTAGCCATTCTATCAGCCCCTCTATTGATTTTTTTATGATCTGAAACGAAACCCTGTAAAACGCCATGGGCCTGCCTATCGGATCGGGAATGACGAGATTCCCGGTCTCGTCGCCGAAATCTCTTAGAAAAAGCACCTTTTCCGAAACTTCGGGCATATCCGTAATGATCCTTTCCTTATGTATGGGTTCCATAACAAGAACTATATCTGCCCATTTTATCAGGTCTTCCGTAAGCCCGGTTGATTTAAGCCCGTTGGCGGAAACCCCTTCTTTTTTAAGAACCTCGATGGAAAGGTCGGAAGCGGGCATATCGTCCACGCCCAGCGTTCCCGCTGACCTTATTTCTATCGGCATCTTTTCCTCTTCGAGGCGCTTTTCCATGTATCCTTCGGCCATGATGCTGCGGCAGCTGTTTCCGGTGCACACGAAGAGAATGCGTTTGATATTTTTCATGCTATTTTAGTCTTTCTGTATGTCATCCCGGAATCGGCCGTAAAATCTCGAGCGTAGCGAGAGGCAGGCCGATATCCGGGATCAAATAAAAATCATAGTAGTTTGTGGATCCCGTGTCTCGCTCCGCTCGCACGGGATGACGTTCGGCCTTACACCTTACGTCGCGTTGCTCCGTAAGTTGTGCCCTCACGTCACTTCTTTATTGCTCTGTTTTTCGCTTCGATCTTTTTGACAAGTTCTTTTTTGTGTTTCTCTATCTTTTTCTCAATGGATTTATCGCCTGTGCCGATTATCTGAGCAGCAAGTATCGCGGCGTTAACGGCTCCGGCCTTGCCGAGGGAAACTGTGGCCACGGGTACGCCTGACGGCATCTGGACTGTAGACAACAGCGAATCAAGCCCTTTCAGCTTGCTTTCCATTGGAACGCCTATTACCGGCAGCGTCGTGTGTGCCGCCACAACCCCTGCGAGGTGCGCTGCGCCTCCAGCGCCGGCGATAATGACTTTTATTCCCTTTTTGCTGGCGCCTTTTGCAAAGTCTGCGGTTTTATCGGGAGACCTGTGCGCTGAAAGGATCTTTACCTCATGCGCTATGCCGAACTTTTTCAGCGTCTGGCTGGCTTCTTTCATGACCGGCATGTCCGAGTCGCTTCCCATGATTATGCTTACTAGTGGTTTTTTTGCCATAATGTTCTCCCTTGAATTATGTCATCCCACACCCAGAATTACCTGGGTGTGGGATCAAATAAAAATATCAACAAATGCGCGCAATAGCTCTGTGGCCGATATCTTTCCTGTAATGCATGCCCTCAAAACTTATCTTTTCCACGGCCTTGTAGGTATTCGCTGCTGCTTGCTTTATGTCTCGTCCCATACCGGCCACATTAAGGACTCGCCCGCCTGAAGTAAAAAAGGAACCGTTTTCGAAGCGCGTGCCCGCGTGAAATACCAGGGCCCCTTCCTGCTTGGCTTCTTCCAGGCCGGTTATTTCTTTTCCTTTTTCATAGCTGCCCGGATATCCGCCTGAGGCAAGCACGACACATACACATTCCCGCTGATCCCACTGGAGGCTTTTTCCGGAAAGAGTACCGTTTGCCGAGGCCAACAAAAGCTCCACTAAATCGGTCTTCATCCTGGGAAGGATCGCCTGGGTCTCGGGATCGCCGAACCTTACGTTGTATTCAAGCACCTTTGGCCCTGAGTCTGTTATCATCACACCGACATACAGCACGCCTTTGTAAGGGATCCCCTCGTTTCTCAGGCCGTCGATCGTCGGACGAACGATCGTTTCGATCACCTTCGCGAACAGGTCCTCATCGACAACGGGAGCCGGTGAATACGCACCCATTCCGCCGGTATTAGGGCCCTTGTCTCCCTCAAACACGCGCTTGTGGTCCTGGCTTGAGGCCAACGGTATGATATTCCGTCCGTCCGTGATGACCAGGATCGACGCCTCTTCCCCCTCGAGGCACTCCTCAACGATTATCTTTGAGCCCGCGGGACCGAATTTTTTATCAACGAGCATGGACCTCGCCGCCTCTACGGCTTCCTCTTCGGTGCTTGAAACAATAACGCCCTTTCCCGCCGCCAGGCCATCCGCTTTAACAACGACAGGCGCGCCGACGGAGCGTATATATTCTTCCGCTTCTTCGATGTTGTCGAATATGCGGAACGCGGCGGTCGGCACGTTGCATCTTCCCATTAGCTCTTTAGCGAATATCTTGCTGGATTCCAGCTGGCTTGCCGCGTGTGACGCTCCGAAAACGCTGATGCCCGCGCCTTCAAGCGCGTCGGTTATCCCCTGGGCAAGCGGCGCTTCCGGGCCGACAACAACCAGGCCGATGTTCTTTTCTTTGCAGAAATTTTTCACGCTCTCGTGATCTGAACCATCAAGATCCACATTGGTCGCGATCTCTCCTGTGCCGCCGTTGCCCGTCGCACAGTATAGTTCGCCAGTTTCGGGGCTCTGTTTTATTTTCCAGCACAAAGCGTGCTCACGCCCGCCAGAGCCGATAACCAGTATGTTCATTCGATCTCTACTCCCTTTTTCCCTTTAACGATCTTTCCGATCACCCAGCTCTCGAGTTTGAATTTTTTTGACAGAAGCGTTTTTACCTTTAAAGCATCCTTAGGCGAAAGGACGAGGGCCATGCCGACGCCCATGTTAAAAGTCCGGTAAAGCTCTTTTTCTTTTATGTCCGCTGTTTCCGTTATAAGCTTAAAAACCTTAGGGATCTTCCAGCTGCCCTTTTGTATAACAGCTCTGACGCCCGAGGGAAGGATCCTGGAAATATTATCGTAAAAACCTCCGCCCGTGATATGGGCGGCGCCTTTAACGGAAAATTTTTCCGCCGCTTCCAGCACGGGACGCACGTAGATCCGTGTGGGTTTCAAAAAAAGCTTCCTGTTTTCTTTTATCTGTTTTTCGGTAAAGATCTTCCGGACGAGCGAATATCCGTTGGAATGGAACCCGGTGGACGCAATGCCCAGGATCACATCCCCTGGTCTTATCCTGCTCCCGTCGATCACCTTTTTCTTTTCAACAATGCCCACGCTAAAACCGGCCAGGTCATATTCGCCTTTGGCGTACATGCCGGGCATTTCCGCGGTTTCTCCTCCAAGAAGTGCGCACCTGGCCTCTTTGCAGCCTTTGACTATGCCGCTGATAACCTCTTTCCATATTTTCCCGTCCAGTTTTCCCGAAGCGAAATAATCCAGGAAAAACAGCGGCCTGGCTCCCGAGCAAAGGACGTCATTGACGCACATGGCCACCAGGTCGATCCCCACGGTATTGTGTATGCCGGCGATCTGGGCTACTTTAAGCTTTGTCCCAACACCGTCCGTGGAAGAAATAAGAAGAGACCCTCCGGCTGCGGATTTTGAAAGATCGAAAACGCCGCCAAATCCGCCTATAGCCCCGACGCTCCCTTTTGTCCGTGTCGTCGCGACAAGTTTTTTTATATCTTTCACAAGGCGGTTGGCTTTTTCAATATCTACGCCGGATTTTTTATAAGTAAGTTTCTTTTTCATAAACCGATGTTCTTAAATATCTTATCGACATGCCTGAGGTGGTAGTCCAGACTGAAACAGTTTTCTACTTCATCCCGGGACATGAATTCTTTTAGCTTCCCGTCGGCAAGCAAAAGTTCCTTGAAATCTTTTCCCGCGCTGCTCGCTTCAAGCGCCGCCGCCTGGACGATGTCGTAAGCTTCCATGCGCGTAGCGCCTTTTTTGATCAGTTCCAACATAACGTGCTGGGAATAAACAAGCCCTTTTGAAATGTCCATGTTCTGGAGCATCTTTTCTTCGTTCACGACAAGCTCGGAGACCAGGGTTTTTGATTTATTGAGCATATAATTCAGCAGAATCGTCGAATCCGGGACGATGATGCGTTCCACGGACGAATGTGATATGTCGCGCTCGTGCCACAGCGCCACATTTTCAATAGCGGCCATGGCGTTAGATCTGAGCACCCTGGCCAGCCCGCATATGCGTTCGCAGATGATGGGGTTCTTTTTGTGAGGCATGCTGGAGGAACCGGTCTGCCCTTTTGCGAAATATTCCTGGACCTCGCCTATCTCGGTTTTTTGGAGGCCCCTTATCTCAAGCGCTATTTTTTCGAGCGTCGCGCCGACGATCGCGATAACGTTAAGATAGTACGCGTGCCTGTCGCGCTGCAGCACCTGGCTGGATACGCCGGCGCTTTTTAAACCCAGTTTTTTGCAAACGTATTCCTCGACATAAGGATCGACGTTGGCAAAAGTCCCTACCGAACCGGATATTTTGCCGACCGCGATCGTCTCCCGGGCGTTCTCCAGCCTGTTGAGGTTGCGCTGCATTTCCTTGTAATAAAGCGCCATTTTCAGGCCGAATGAGATCGGTTCAGCGTGCACGCCGTGCGAACGTCCCATCATCGGGGTTTTCTTGTATTTCCGGGCCTTTTCTTTTAAGGCTTCCAGGAGTTCTTTAACGTCCTTGATGAGAATATCTATTGCTTCCGTCATCATCACGGAAAGCGCCGTATCGAGCACATCGCTTGAGGTAAGCCCGAAGTGGAAGTACTTGGCTTCTTCGCCGACATTTTTGGATACATCTTTGATAAAAGCCACTACATCGTGATGGGTCACTTCTTCTATTTCTTTTATACGCTGGGCGCTGACAGCGGCTCTTTCCCTTATGACTTTTACGGCTTCCTTCGGGATCTCGCCAAGTTTCGCAAAGGCCTCACAGGCAAGTATCTCGACCTCGAGCATCTTCTGGAATTTGTTCTCATCAGTCCATATTTTGGACATTTCCGGGCGTGAATAGCGCTCTATCATTTCTCCCCCTTAACGTTGAATCAGAGTATTGTTTATAGCATATATAATACCCCTGTGTCAACAAAAGGCTTGCAAGTCGTTATCTTATTTGCTATAATCACTTTTCCATTAAGGATTTTTCGACGCGGGGTGGAGCAGAGGTAGCTCGTGAGGCTCATAACCTCAAGGTCGAAGGTTCGATTCCTTCCCCCGCAACCAATCTATAAGGCCTGTGGAAGTCCCACAGGCCTTATTTTAACCTGGTTAAATTTATCCAGGTTGAAAAGGCCGTCTCCGCGTGTTATGATTGATTTGTCATGAAGAAGAAACAGGCGATCTGCTGCGGGAATATTGCTTTTGACCTTATCGCAAAAAAATCCGGTAAGGCGGGTGAAATGACTTTTGACGCCCGTCCCGGCGGATCTGTTTTCAATACATCTATCCTCCTGGCCCGCTTGGGCTTTTCCGTTTCCATGCTGTCGAAAACCGGTGAAGATTTCCTGGCCGAGTCCCTCCTGGATACCATGCGCAAAGAAAACATAAGCGCGAAATACATCATAAAAGACAAGGACATGAAAACGGGACTCGCGTTCGCGAAGATCGACAAAAAGGGGGACTCTTCATACCTTTTCTACAAGACAATAGGACCGCAGGCTTCGTTCAAAAAAACCGATATTCCCCGGTCAATTTTTAAAAAAGCGAGCGTTTTCCACACCGGTTCCTGGTATTCCTATAACGCTCATACATTCAAAGATACTTTGAGGTTTTTGAAACAGGCAAAAAAAGAAAATGTCTTCACGACTTTTGACCCTAACTGGCGTGAAGGCAAGATAAAGAACAAGGAAGCGGCCAGGAGCAGAATAAGAAAACTTCTCCCCCATGTTGACTTGCTTAAGCTCAGCAACACGGGCGCCATGGGTATTACGGGAGAAAAAACCTTACCCGGGGCGCTTAAAAAGCTTAACAGGTGCGCAGTAGTAACTCTCGGTCCCAGGGGTTCCTTCTACTGGGACGGAAAGAAAAAAATATTCCAGCCTGCTTACAAAGTCCGGGTCGTCGATACGATCGGCGCCGGGGACGCTTTCACTGCAGGTCTGATCTACAGATATTGCGCGACGGGAAAAGAACCCTTCTGGAAAAAGATGGATGAAAATCTTGCCTTCGCTTCCTCCCTGTCGGCCTTGATCTGCATGGATCAAGGAGCAACGGCCGGGATCAAAAACCTGACTCAGGCAAAAAAATTTTTCAGGATCAAAGCAGGTCGATCATCCTGGGCTTGAGAATCCTCTGAATAGTGGAAATCACGACTATCCCCGCCAGCACCAGGACGACCGTCATGAAGGTCCATTCGTTCAACACAAATCCGAGAGCTATCCCCGCGGCGGGAGGATGTTCGGCATCGAAGGCCGTCATGATAAACATGCTCAGGCCTACAGCCAAGCCGCCTGCTATCGTGTAAAGCATTTTCTGCGCCGGGTAGAATCCAACGGGAAGATCCGTAACAAAATGTATCAGACAGCCCGCCAGGACCCCTACAATATATCCCCCGACAAGATACCTCGGCCCCGCCATTTTCGAGTGGGGCAGGGTAAACGCAATAAAGGCGCTGGCGCCGAAAGAAGCCACGATCATCGGATATTTGATAACATCGAAAAATAAAAGGGCGACCCCTACGGAAACACCTGCCAGGATCGACTGACCGATAAATTTCTCTTTGTTTTCCCTGAAATTCTTGTCAAGATACCGAAAGATCATATTCACCTTCTGTTTTTTCCGGAAGCGGGTTCGTATATTATTTCGTCATCCTTAAGTATTCCCAGTTTTTCCCGCGCCTTTTTCTCGACGTACCCGGGGTCCTCCCGCATCTTCACGATTTCCTCTTCCAGAACGTCGTTATGCTCCTCCAAAAAACGGATCCTTTTCTGGAGTTGAGCGTTTTCCCTGCGCAGCTTGTGCAGCCTGGAAAGACCCGGCAAAAACACCACGGAAAGCACGGCAATAACCGCCGTGGTGTAAAGAATTATCTTTTTCCCTTCCATATCTTGTTTCCATAAACAGCGTCCTGGCCCAGCTCTTCTTCTATGCGCAGGAGCTCGTTATACTTGCAAACCCTGTCTGTCCTGCAAACGGAACCGGTCTTTATCTGCCCTACTCCCGTAGCAACGGCAAGATGCGAGATCGTCGTGTCCTCCGTCTCTCCCGATCGATGGGAAATAACGGCCGTGTATCCGGCGTCCCTTGCCATCTTGATGGCTGCCAGGGTTTCCGTCAACGTCCCTATCTGGTTCACTTTTATAAGGATGGAGTTAGCAACGCCTTTTTCTATCCCCTCTTTAAGCCGGGACGTATTCGTTACAAACAGGTCATCCCCGACAAGCTGGATCTTGCTGCCCTCTTTGTCCGTTAAAACCTTCCACCCGCTCCAATCGTCTTCCGCCAGACCATCTTCGATCGAAACTATGGGGTACTTATTTACCCAGTTGTCGTAAAAATTCACCATATCTTCGTCAGATTTTTCAGGCGTTTTTTCCGCTTCTAAAACATACTTGTCGCCTTTATAAAACTCGCTGGAAGCGGGGTCAAGGGCGATATATATATCTTTTCCTGCCTCGTAGCCGGCGGCTTTTATGGCCTCGAGGATCACTTCAACCGCTTCTTCGTTCGACTGCAGGTTGGGCGCAAAACCCCCTTCATCGCCTACCGCGGTCGAATGTCCCTTTGCGTGAAGGATTTTCTTCAAGTGGTGAAACACCTCTGAACCCATCCTGAGCGCTTCCTTGAAAGAATTCGCACCGATCGGCATGATCATGAATTCCTGCAGGTCCACGTTGTTATCTGCGTGTTTTCCCCCGTTAATGATATTCATCATCGGGATCGGGAGAATATTCGCGCCGTCGCCGCCGAGATACTTGAAAAGAGATATCCCGCGCGACGCCGCCACGGCTTTTGCCGCGGCCATTGAAACGCCGAGTATGGCGTTGGCGCCTAATCTGCCCTTGTTCGGTGTGCCGTCAAGCTCGATCAGGGCCTTATCCAGAGTTTCCTGGTCCGCCGCGTCCATGCCTTTTACCTTCGCGGCGATCTCGCCGCTAACGTTGGAAACGGCCTTCGTGACGCCCTTTCCCATATAGCGCGCTTTATCGCCGTCGCGAAGTTCTACGGCTTCGTGCTCTCCCGTCGAAGCGCCACTCGGGACCGCGGCTCTGCCGAGCGTCCCGTCTTCGAGTATCACGTCCACCTCAACAGTAGGATTTCCTCTTGAATCGATTATTTCGCGTCCTTTTACTTCCTTGATGATCGTTGACATGCTATTCTCCTCTCCTCGCTTTTCTTCCCTCGATCCGCAAGCGTCCCTGCGCGAATAACCTCACGGCTTCGGGGTATAGTTCGTGTTCTATTTTGTGTATTTTTTCCTCGAGCGTACCCAGGGTATCCTCTTCGTCTATCTGCACGGGCGATTGTAAAATGACCGGCCCGGCATCGAGCTCTTTATTGACGAAGTGGACAGTTACACCCGTAACCTTCACACCGTAATCAAAGGCGTCCTTTATCCCGTGGGTCCCCTTGAAAGACGGAAGAAGCGCGGGGTGCACGTTCAAAATGCGGCCATAATATTCATCAACAAAATGGTCGCTCAAAAGCCTCATGAATCCCGCCAGAACGATAAGTTCTATTTTCGAAGCGCGAAGTTTTTCCATGATCTTCTTATCATATTCTTCGCGCGAACCGAACCCTTTCGCTTCCAGGACGAAAGTTTCTATGCCCGCTTTTTCCGCCCGCTTAACCGCAAAGGCTTCCGTTTTATCGCTTACCACCAGAACGATCTTTGCCCCGGCCAGGCCTTCGCTTTTTTCAGCGTCGATCAATGCCTGCAAATTAGTTCCGTTCCCTGAAACAAATACCGCAATATTCATAATAATTAAATATCCTTTATTACTTTTGTCGGGCACTTTGGCTGTATGTTCGCGAAATCTTTTTGGCTTTTCTGTTTAGAATAATCCGCTTTCGCGAGATTGTCCGTCACCTTAAAAAGTTTCCCTTGAGATAATTTTTCACAAACGCCGCACGCGATACATCCTACGCCGCATATCTCGCGGACCCTCATTATATTATCATATGAACTGCAGGCCACGTAAAAAAGTTTCTCGTATTTTTTATCCTGCATTTCAATGATGTCCCTGGGGCAGGCCTCGGCGCACTTCCCGCACCCGGTGCATTTTTCAACGTCCACGCGGGGAAGCCCTTTTTCCATGTGAAGCGCGTCAAAAGGGCACACGATCGTGCAGTCGCTGAGTCCAAGACAGCCGTATTCACATTTCATTCCTCCGCCCGCGACCAGATCTGCCGCACGGCACGTCTGCACTCCTTTGTATTCCGCTGACGTCTCTTTATGCTCCCACTCCGCGGCGCAATATACGAGGGGAAGCCTCGGATAAACCGTTTCTCCCTCCACGCCGACCGCTTTAAATATCTTCTCTCTTGTTTCCTCGTCTATTAC
This sequence comes from Candidatus Omnitrophota bacterium, assembly GCA_049642015.1. Lineage (GTDB taxonomy): Bacteria > Omnitrophota > Gorgyraeia > Tantalellales > Tantalellaceae > JBAROI01. The sequence continues at coordinate 14,706 of JBAROI010000033.1, forward strand.
GCGGCACTTGCCGGGATCAGCCCCTTCTTCGATGATGTGTACGGCGTAGTCGTGGCAGCTTAAATATCCACACGCTCCGCAATTGACGCCCGGAAAAAGGTGGTCAAGTTCGTCCACCCTGGGGTCTACCTTCACCCGTAGTTTTTTATCGGCGAAGGCCAACGCTAAAGCAAAAAAACATGCCAGACCCGCCATACTCAATACTGCAACTAATATCATGTTTTCCATTTTACATACTGATAATTCCCCCGAAACCCATGAATGCCAGGGCGAGCAAACCCGCGAGGATCAGGGTGATGCCGGCTCCTTTCAAGGGTTCGGGAATGTTTGAAAAATCAAGTTCTTCCCGTATCCCGGCCATTATTACGAGCGCCATGGTAAACCCGAGCCCGGCGCCCAGTCCGAAAACGATCGCCTCCGGGAAAGTGTAATTTCTCAGGACCATAAAAAGCGTAAGCCCGAGAATGGCGCAATTCGTCGTGATAAGCGGAAGAAATATCCCCAGCGCTTTGTAAAGTTGGGGAGACACCTTCTTGATGAACATCTCCACGAACTGCACCAGAGAAGCAATAACGATAATAAAAACAACATACTGAAGAAAGGCCAGGTTATACCTTACAAGGACGAGGTGATAAATAAGCCAGGTGACCGCCGCGGCTATTGTCATAACAAAAGTCGTGGCCATCCCGAGGCCGATGGCGCTGTCCGTCTTGTTGGAAACGCCGATAAAGGGGCATATCCCCAAAAAATAGGTCAGGACGAAATTATTCGTGATAGCTGCCGCGATCAAAATAAGAATAAGCTCTTCCATGATTATTTCTTATTCTTCCTCTCTTCCATATTTTTCTCGATTATCTTGAATATACCTACAAGAAAACCTAAAGTTATAAACGCTCCCGCGGGAAGTATCATGACGACCCATTTCGGGAACCCTTCCCATAAGACCCTGAACCCGAAAACAGTACCGAACCCAAGGACCTCCCTGCAGCTTCCCAGAACGAGAAGGGCGCAGGTAAAGCCCAGCCCCATTCCCAGCGCGTCAAGAAAGGACCTGAAAACGTTGTGCTTGGACGCGAACGCTTCCGCGCGCCCAAGGATCAAACAGTTCACGACGATGAGCGGCACATACGGCCCGAGGGCTTTACTTATCTGGAAAAAATTCGCTTTCAGGAAATAATCAGCCGCTGTCACGAACGTAGCTATAATGACCGTGAACATGGGGATGCGCACCTGCTCCGGGACAAATCTTCTGATGATCGCGATCACGATGCTCGAGGAGACGACTACAAAAGTGGTCGCCATTCCCATGGAAAATCCGAAAAGCGCTTTAGTCGTAACGGCGAGCGTGGGACACATGCCCAGCACCTGGACAAACACAGGATTTTCGCGCCACAAACCTTTCGTAAACTCTTTTATCATCATTTGCCCTTTAAAACTTCGCTTACCTCTTTTATCCTTTTGTTCAATATGTTCACGACCGCCCGGGAAGAAATCGTGGCCCCGGTTATCGCCTCTATTTCGTACGGTTCGGACGGCTTCTGATTTTTCACGTATTCGATCGGGTGCTTTACCGAAAGACCATTAAACTGCTTCCGAAAATCCTTGCCCGATATCTCGGCTCCAAGGCCCGGCGTTTCCTGGGATTCCAAAACTACGATCCCCTGCAGTGTCGAAAGCGTGCCGTCCAACCCTGCCGCCAACTTGATCTCTCCCTGGTAACCGTTTCCTTTGGCCTTAAAAGCGTATCCCAGAAGTTTCTTGTCCTTATCCGTTACCTTTACTATGGCCTTTTCTCCTTCTCCGGTGCCGTGCGTTATAACGGCAGTTTCCATGTCGGGAAAAAGGGTCCGCACGGCTTGCACGGATTCATTATTAAGGTTTTCCAGGATCTTAGGGTTGGTGTATTGATACACCAGAACCAGGACTGCCCCTGAAAACACGCTGACAACGCCGAGAGCGATGACAAGTTTAACAAATGTATTTTCAAAAATCTTTTTTATCATACTATTTTCTCTTCACCTCTCCATACCGCCGAGGCCTTGCAAAGCGATCGATAAGGGGGGTGATCGCGTTCATGCACAGGATAGCATACATAACGCCTTCCGGAAGGCCTCCCCATATCCTTATTGCCATAGTTATAAGTCCACATCCGATACCGAAAACCCAGCGTCCTTTCTTCGTGACCGGAGACGTAACCGGATCCGTTGCCATGAACACCGCGCCGATAAGGAGGCCGCCCGCCAAAACGTGGAACATTGCCGGGGAATATTTAGCCGGGGCGATAAAATGCGTGATCCCTGAAAAAACCGCGACGGTCAGGATGAAAGCCAGCGGAATGCGGTAATCGATGATCTTTTTATAGAGCACGTAAATCCCGCCCAAAATTATCGCCAGGGCGGAAGTCTCGCCGATACATCCTCCAACGTTGCCGATAAACAAGGAGGAATAGGAAGTTAGCGTACCGCTGAACTTTGCCAGACCAAGAGGCGTGGCCGTTGTTATCGTGTCCAGCGTGAAGGGTTTCGACCAAATAGTCATGGCTACAGGAAAAGCCGCCATGAGAAACGCTCTCGAGAGAAGGGCCGGGTTGAATATGTTGTGTCCCAGTCCGCCAAAAACCTCTTTTCCCAGGCCGATAGCGACAACACCTCCCAGAAAAGCCATCCAGAGCGGAGTCGAGGGAGGAAGCACTAAAGCCAGGAGTATACCGGTAAGCACTGCGCTAAAATCTTTAACGGCGACATCCTTGCCCCTGGCCCTCTGGAGAAGGTATTCTGCGGCGATGCATCCGGCGATCGTGGCGACAATGACCCAGAAAGCCTGCCACTTAAAAAAGAAAAGGCCTGCGACCACGACCGGCACCAGGGCCTTCAAAACGCCTTTCATCATCGCCCGCGTGTCAAGAGGCGCAAAAACATGCGGAGAAGAAGTTATCGTCAGTTTTTTCATTTTTTATTTTCTTTCGCGATAACGGCTTTGGATTCTTTTACGTACTGGACCAGCGGTATCCTCGCCGGACACGAATAAGCGCACGCGCCGCATTCAATACAGTCATCAACGTAAAGCGCTTTCACTTTATCCCAGTAATCTTTCTGGGCATTTTTCATTATCTCGGTCGGGCTCAAATTGACCGGACAGACGTCCACGCACTTGGCGCACTTTATGCACTTTTCTTCTTTAAATTCTTTCGCCGCATGCTCGGACAAAAACAGGATCCCCGAAGTGCCTTTGACGATCGGCACGTCCAAATCCGGCTGGGCGAAACCTGTCATCGGCCCGCCCGCTATGATCTTTTTGGGAGACTGTGAAAATTCAAGGCCGTACTTTTCAACGACATCCCTTATGGTAGTGCCGATCTTCACTACGTAATTCCCGGGCCTGTGCATGCAATCGCCGGAGATCGTCACGACCCTCTCGATCAGGGGTTTGTTAAAATATACCGCTTCATATATCGCATTCACTGTTCCTACGTTCTGGACGAGAAACCCTATATCAATGGGAAGCCCTCCGGGAGGGACTTCGCGGTTCGCGATCGCCTTTATGAGCTGTTTCTCTCCTCCCTGGGGATATTTGGTCTTTAAAAGCGCGAGTTCAACGCGGGAAAGCGCTGTTTCCGTAGTTTTTTTAAGCGCTTTTTGAAAGGCGAAAAGAGCCGCCTTCTTGTTGTCTTCTATCGCTATATAAACGCGCTCCGGAGCCAGTATCTTAACCATCAGCGCTATGCCGCTCAGGATCTCGCCGGTCTTGCGGGTCATCAGCACATGGTCGCAGGTAAGATACGGTTCGCATTCCGCGCCGTTGATGATCAAGGTCTCTATTTTCTTTCCCTCCGGCACATCAAGCTTAACGTGAGTGGGAAAAGCGGCCCCGCCCATACCGACAATGCCGGCATCCTTGACCTTATCGATAAGTTCCCGGGGCATAAGCTGGTCGGCATCGCAAGCGCTGTATTCCCTGGGTTCTTTTGATCTATCCCTTTCCAGTATAACGGAAAAAGTCGGAGCGCTTAGCGCGGGGTGAATCGTTTTTTTAACCTCCAGGACTGTACCGTAAATAGGTGAATGGACCGGACTTGAGATGAAGCTCTCGCTTCTCCCCAAAACCTGGCCCTCCTCAACAACGTCCCCCTTCTTTACAACAGGTTCGCCGGGAGCGCCTATGTGCTGGGAAAGCGGAATAATGACTTTATCTGGAAGGGGAGCTCCCCTCAGGGGCTCTCTTATGCTGATGTCCTTGAAATATTGCGGGTGTATTCCTCCCGAAAACGTTAAGATTTTCATGTTACCTTTCTTCGTTGAAAGTCCGCATTCCATTATTCATAACATATTAAAGAAACTTTGTCAATGTTATCGGTTTTTCGCCTTCCATTTGCCCAATTTCCCATTGACACGGCGCGTGTTTCATTATATTATCATTATAACTATGGACAAGAAGAGGAATAAAGCACTTCACTGCTGTGAAAAATGTCAAAACTACTGGACCTGCGAGTCTAAATGGTACAGGGGAGAACGCGGCGAAGAAAATATCTGTTGTCCGTTGTGCGGTTTTTATTCCCCGTGCTTGGAAAATACCCCGGCCCCTTCCGGCAAAAAAGTCAAAAAGTCCTGATCACTGCCAAGAAGTTTCCCGTTGGCCTGCTAAAAACCGTCCCGCTATCCCTATAAGCAGAAACACCGTGCCGCAAATGATTAGAATCACAAAATTAGATGTAAATTTCGCGAGATACGCCGTTAGAAACATGAACATCATGAAGGCCAGGTGAATAATGGCCTCCATTGAGCTAAAAATGCGCCCCCTGGCTTCGTCGGGGATCAAAAGGTGGATCAAAGTGTTGGTACACGTCAAAATGGGCGATGTTACGGCTCCCGCCAAAAGCACTAAAAAGCTGCCTGTCAATAGTGAATAGTCTCCTCGTGCGTAAAATGCGAAAAGATTGATCGCAATCCCGCAGAGAGCAAAACAGACAAAGATAGTTTTGATCTTTGAAAATTTTTGCCCAAATTTTCCAAATGCGACAGTGCCCAGGAATAGCCCGAGCCCGAGAAAAGTCCCAAAAAACCCGAGGTACTCAGTAGTGGACCCGAATGATTCCTGTATAAAGACGATGATTATGCAAAAGATCGCCCCCATCCCGGCCATAAGTAAAAAGAATGCGCCCGTCACTATCTTCATCTGGCTTTTCGCAAATACATATCTGAACCCTTCAGCTATTTCGGCCCAAAGGTGCCTGCGCAGGGACTTTTCGACGATCTCTTTCGTCATGTGAATTTCCTCTTTGACGTCTTTGAGTTTTTCTTTCGGCGTAATGACGGCAATAAAAATTGCTGAAACAAAATAGCTCAAACTATTAAGATAAAATCCCCATACGTACCCTATCCACTTTACAATGAGGCCGGCCAGGGCGAAGCCCAGGACGGTGGCTATCATACGTGTGGTATTTGCAAGCGAATTCGCGACCATGAGCTTCTCTTCCGAGACGATCGACGGGATAAAAGCCATCTTGGAGGGCAGGAAAAACCTCGTAGCAGAAAAGATCAAAAACACCAGCGCGTAAATAGGGATCATCATGTCCAGGCGGACAAAAATGGGTATCGCCAGGACCAACAAGCCCCTGAGAATGTCGGATATTATCATGATCCGCTTGCGGTCCCACCTGTCAACATAGACTCCGGCCACGGGACCGATCACAAATACCGGCACGATGATAAAGAAAAGAAGTTTTGAAAGGGCCATGACAGACCCGGGATGTTTATAGTAGATGAGCGCTATAAGCGCCATCTGATTGAGCCTGTCTCCAAATTCAGAAATGATCTGCCCGGACCAGAGGGAGAAGAAATTTTTCGTGAAAAGAACTTCCCGAAATTTGACCATATTAAGTTTGCTCCAGCAGAAATAAATACCTATGTGGAAAGGGGTGACAGCGAACCCCGCTCCTTGTTTTATTCAACCCCTTTCGAATGAAGGAAGGGGAACAGGACACCGCGCAAACTCCAGAGGCGCGCTTAGAAGGAGCCTTGGCATTGGCGTTAAAGAGCTGGCCAAGAAACCGAGCAAATGCGAGGTTTTCTTTAGGGGGAAACCATCGGTTTCCCCCTAAAGAAAATCGGCGGTTTGAGCCCGAGCCCCGATTTATCGGGGCGAGGGGCCGAAGGTGACATCGTCCGATAGATGTCAGCCGAAGGCCCGATTTTCAATCGTGGAGCCCGCGAGTGGACTCGAACCACTGACCTAGGCATTACGAATGCCTTGCTCTACCAACTGAGCTACGCGGGCTCTGTTAATTCGCGCGTTTGTTAGATTTTATACCCAAAAGGCGAGTTTTTCAAGCTTTGTTTCCGTCAATACTCTTGCGAAAACCCGGGCGCCATTGCCAATGTGTTATAAGATAGATCAGGATATTGGGTTTCTGTCACAGTATTATTTTCCACTTTATAAATGCGATACCCGATCTCTTTTAAGATCTCTTCTATCCATAAATTTACTTTTTCTCCACGTCCTCTTTCGGCCCAGAATCCTTTTTCAAAAAACCCCGTTTCATAATATAATATCGGCTTATGTTTTTTAATCGTATTCATGGCCCCTTTAACAACCTCGTATTCCATCCCTTCTACGTCTATTTTAATAAAACCAACTTTTTCAATTTTGTTTTTTTGAAAAAAATCATCAATCGTAATTAGTTCTATTTTTTCCTCCTGATTCGGCTTCTGCAAAAGAAAGCCCGCGTTGCCTCTATTATCTTTGTCTTCATTCCAGGTTAACGTTTCTATTTTGTCCGAAAACCCTATTTTGTACGCTTTTATAATTTCCGCATATGATGGGTTTAATTTAATATTATCAGTCAATCTTTGGAATAGGAAACCACCCGGCTCAAAAGCGAATACTCTCCCGTCGGAGCCGGCCTTTTTCGCCAGAGCAAAGCTGACAGGTCCGACATTTGCACCAATATCAAAACACGTATCCCCGCTTTTTACGTACTTATTGATTACATAGAGCGTTTCTTTTTCGTAGGAACCCGTGAACATTTCTCTTTCTATTTTGTAAACTGTATCGATATTTACAGAAATATCACCTAAATATTTTCGAAAAACAAATTTCCTATTTTCCGGGATATATGGTAATAGCGCGGGTCTTATTGATACTGCTTTTTCAAGCACATATTGCGGGGCGAGGGCGAGAGAAATCCTTACAAGAGGTTTCAACAGATTTTTTACGCCATCTCTTATCAATTTCACTGTTCTTTCCACGGTGTTATTATAACACTGCGCTTCAGTCTGCGTAAACAAAAAGCCACACCACTTTAGGGGGTTCAACTTGAGGGGGATATTATTCTAAGAAGAAGGGGGATGGTGCCACGGAGGCAGGCAATTTACCCGAACCATGTGAGGGAGTGATTAATCCAAGGTCGCGAAGCGACACAACCTGAGGAGGATATTAATCCAATGGTGCCACGGAGGCAGACAATTTAGCCGAACCATGTGAGGTTAAATTGCCTGGACCGTGGCAAGTGATTTTTTTGGCGGGACAAGTGGCGGAATGCATTTCGACAATTGTCCCGCCATGAAACATCACAAGCAATTGAGTTTGTGGGGATTTTTTCCGGAAACTCAATTGCTTACCATAAATTTGAGGGCAAAAAAGAGGGCTTCTTTACAGAAGCCCTCAAATTTATGGTGCCACGGGACAGAATCGAACTGCCGACACAGGGATTTTCGCTGCGCCTCAGGCTTTGCCTTCGGCTTGCGGCCCCTAAGTGAGCTCACCTGGAGGCTCACCCGGTGTCAGTCCTGCTCCACTCATAGAGCAGGGGCCTTCAAACCCCTCTACTCCTTTTATGCTTTTCAAAAAAATGGTGCCACGGGACAGAATCGAACTGCCGACACAGGGATTTTCAGTCCCCTGCTCTACCTGCTGAGCTACCGTGGCACCGGTTTTTAATATAATCTATTTTTTATTACAGAGCTTCAAATCCCTTACAGGAATTTTCGCTGCGCCTCAGGCTTCGCCTTCGGCTTGCGGCTCCTTCTAAGCTCGCCTCTGGAGCTCACGCGGTGTCAGTCCCCTGCTCTACCTGCTGAGCTACCGTGGCACCGGTCAAAGAATGTCCTCTTTAAATATGTGCTGACTAAATTATCACAGAAAGAAAATCAAGTCAATTAAAAACAAAAATCTCAATCCTTCAAGCGGCGCATTTTTTCGTCGAGACGCTCGCGAAATCGAGGAGCCTCGGGAGCATTTATTCTTTCGTAAAGCTCCGTCAGTTTATAGAGCGCCTTGAGGTTATCCGGCTCCATCTCAACCGCTCTTTCGAGCTCTTTTCTCTGGCTTTTCGTGTCGCCCTTCAGCGAATAGGCCGTGGCGAGATTTACATGAGTGTTCGCGTATTCAACGGGAAACGAAGAAAGAACCCGCTGAAAGGTGATGATCGCTTTATTGAGGTCGCCCATCTTACCGTAAACGACGCCGAGTTTTTCCATCGCCTCCAAGAACTCGGGCTCTATTTCAAGGGCTTTTTTATAACTTGCCTCTGCCTTGCCCGGATCGTTAAGACGAAAATACGCGTCACCCAGGCCTTCGTAAATATCCGCATCAGCGGGATGTTTTTTCAGGGCTTTTTCAAATGATGAAAGCGCCTTCCCCGGCTCATCAGCCTGTAAATACGCTTTTCCCTCGTGGTAATACGGACGGCTGAAACTGTCGAGATACGGATAAAGCAGATTCGTGTTTGTTAGAAAAAAGACCGGCAGGAAAAAAGCGGCGCACGTTGCCAGATATTTCCATTTCTTTCCGCGCAAGGCTTCATAAAAATCCAGCATGCAGTACGCCGCGAAAATGATCAAAAACGGCGCGACCGGAAGGCGGTACCTGGCAAGCGGCGGAAAAGGAAGAAGCGAGATAAAGTAAACAATCGCGAACAGGCCCAAGGGAAGCGCCTCTCTGGCGCGCCTCTTCCAGGCGAAGAACATGCCCAAAAGGGCAAACGCCGCTACCAGGCCGAAATTAAGAAGCGGCAACGACAGAAAGGAGGACTTCTTTCTGAAGAAGTTTATTGATTCGTACGGCGCGAATTCATAGTAGTTTAGAAGCATATATATTTTTTTGATAAAATCCCTGGAATGCCCTGCCGGGTCTTTCGCTATCGATCTTTTGATCTCTCTAAGCCAGTAAAGGTCTCTTTCCCCCTGCGAGGTAAGGTCGGCCCTTAAAAGCTCTATCATTTTTCCTCTCCATACCGCGCCGGGTCTTAGATTGATCCGTTCCAGTTTTGACCCCATGTACGCGGTTACCGCGTAATTTCTCTGGATGGGCATGACTTCCTTTTTCGCACCATGATCCGCAAGCCCCGCGGGGATCATGGCGGTAATAAATCCCGCCGCAAAGATCGCCGAGAATAAAACCCCTTTCGCCTTTCCGGACTTTCTAAGAAAATGAAACAGGAGCCATAAGATAAGCACGGGGAACAATAAAAGAAAATTCGGCCTCACAAGAGCAGCAAGAGCCAGAAACAATCCCCCGGTGTATCCCCATATCCGGCTTTCTTTCTCATAAAGCTTCTGTATCGATAACGCGCTTAAAAGGCTGAAAAAAATTGCCAGGTTCACGGGAAGCGTTTTTGCCGCGAACGCCGCCAGCGGCCAGTAAAGCGCCGCCAGAATTCCCGCTACCGCGCCCGCCCTGTCGCCAAAAACACTCCTCCCGAGCAAATAAATAAGGCAGCAGCCCGCTCCGCCGATCAACGCCTGAGCGAGGGCGGAGAAATACGCGCCGGGGCCGCCCGTCTTATAAATAAGCTCGAGAAAATTATGATACAGGGGCATTTTGGAAAATTTTCTGCGGTCCGCTTCCGTCAAGGTCCCGGCGGCCAGTTTCATGCCGGCCCGGTGATAGTCACCCGAGTCTGAAGTCGGGTAAGAAAACAGGACGTCATTTTTTATCTGCCCAATGTAGATAAATCTTACGGCTATGGCAAGAAAAAAGATAATAAATATTATTTTAAATCTGGGACTCATGCCGCCTCAAGACGTTCACCCTTATCACCGCCAGCGGCAGCGCGCCGCTCACTGCGTTCATGAAAATATCCCGCCAATCGAAGACTCTATTGGGAAGGACCCATTGAATTCCTTCATCAACAGCGCCGATAGCCGCGCATATAAACGCGGCGCACACGTACAGCTTTAAGTCAACTCGGTTAAATTCTATTTTCAGCGCGTTATACAACATAACCCCCAGGAGACCATATTCACACAGGTGTATTTTTTCGCTTTTGCTTTGTGTCTGCTTGAGGATCATTAAAAAAATGCCGGCAGCCAGAACAAGCATGAGATATTTTAGGGCCGCTCTTTCTTTCTTAACAAATATAACATAGTAAAAAAGAGAGGCAATAACCAGGGAATAAATTATATAAAGCACGAGGTTGTTCCTGCCGCCGGAGAGATCGTTAAGCTTGTCCCACACGCCCGGAGCGATCCCGAGCGTCGCGTAGATAAAAACCACATAAAGAAAGATTATTACCCACCAGGTTATCCTACGAGTATTCTTTTTCATTTATGGGCCGTTGTCATTTAGGAAGAAGGAAAATTCTCCAAATATTTCTTGGAGGCCTGTTTGATCGAAAGGTTTTTATTGTGATAAAGTTTAGACTCTCTGCAAAATTGCACGATGTCATCAACTTCTCGGGCCAGGTTTTTTTGGAAATCTTCCGGAGCTCTTAAGAATTGAACGCCGACATTATAAAAACCGTCTTTGCCGTTACCTTTTGAATAAACCACGAATGCTTTCAGTCTGTACATCTGTTTTTTGAGAAAAACGTTCAGATCGAGCTCCTCGTTCTCACGTATCTCGTCAGGCGAAGTAAAGGCGAGCCCCTGTTCGCTCACGTCTAACAGCGAAAGCGTTTTTTTCCCGCCCCTATGGTCGTATTCCACGGGGTATGCTACAGGATAGCGTTTAGATTTTCTTCTTTCAGTCATTGTTGCCCCATTATAGCAGGAAAAACATGCCTTGTAAAGTTAAGGCATAAAAAAGTTATCTTTTCCTTCTCCCTAATACCTCCTCAAAGATATCCGCAAATTGTCGGGCTACTCTCTCGGGTGAATTTGCCTCAACAAATTTCTCGGCAGCATCAATGAGGTTTTGCCTCTTTTTGGTGTTGCCTAGATACTCTATCAGCTGTTTATTGAGGCCGGTGATGTCCCTGTAATGCACTATTTCATTCTTCCAGTTATGGAAAAAGTCAGATTGCTTCGGTACAAAAATGGGGCATCCGGCGCCAAGCGCCTGATACACAGTCGATGAAACAACGGCATGTCCGCGGCTCTGAAACTTGTGAAAAATGGCCGCATCGGAAGCGAAAAGATAATCATCAAACTGCTGTGTCGTTATCACCTTTTGCGGTATTACCATCATCCAGTCCGTAGGATGCAGCTCCTCCAGCATCTGGTAGCCCTTGGGGACAACGTGTAAAAGTATGGTATTTCTCTTAAGCTTCGGGGGTAGATCCCTATAATAGGAATGATACCCACGGTGGCCAAAAGAATATATGATCTTTTTTCTGAGCGGAAGACCCAGCCTCTTTCTTGCCTGTATCCTGCTGCCCCTCCTGGACTTAAAACACGGAAACGGAACGTATTCCGCGTTAGGATATAGCTTCTTCAGGAAAGATTGCCGATTATCGAAATAGACCACTTTATCCCAGTCAAACTGATAAAACCAGGAGTGCCTGGTCAACCTGTTCTCGTGAACCGCATGAATTACTTTGGCTTTCTTCTTTATAACCGGCAGTATATTTGCCAGTTTGTCAACGGGAAGCATCCCTATGTCTTCTATCAAAAGAATGTCATAATCCTCTTCGAGAAACGGCCGTGAGTCCAGTGAATTTGTGTTCATCCTGGTGCCGAAACACCTTTTGACATACTTTTCATCTTTGGCGGTAATGCCTTCTCCGTGATAGTCCGTTTTCAAAAAAGTAAACACCTTTAACTGGTGTCCCATTTGTCTTAAGGCTTTGCCTACAGGCTCGGCGTGCATGGCTACACCGCTTGTAGTATTCCACGCGGCCATGATTGCGATTTTCATTTAATTTTCCTCCCTTTCCTTTTTATCTTTCCAGGCCTTCCCAGATAACTTCGAAGCGTTTTTTGAGATCGTTGGTCGAAAACGGCCACACCGTACGACCATAAAGGGCCTGAGTTATTTCCTTGTACGTAAGCGTATTCATCCTGAACGGCGGTATCTTATTGTCTATTTCAAGGCAGTAACGCATAAGCATAAGATGTTTTTCGAGTAGGGTCGGGAGCAAAAAGTGCTGGTGCACCATTTGAACGGCATTCTTGCTCAACGTCTCCCTTAAGGGCTTGTCTTCCAAAATGGATTTCATGGCCCTGGCTATCTCGGCCCGTTCATACGGCTCGACGAGAAAACCATTGTGCCCGTTTTCGACCTGCTTCACTATCCCGCCGACCTTGCTCCCCACAACGGGGGTCCCCTGCCACATGGCTTCCGCGACAACCAGCCCGAATCCTTCTCTCGTGGAAACGTGAACGAAACAGTCCGCCAGAGACAGGAGCGACCCGATAACTTCGTCGTTATTCTCCACGTTCAAAAGAAGGTGAATATCCTTTTCTCCCTCCGCGGCCTTTTGCATCTTTTCATACATCGTCATCCCCTCGGGGTCGTCTGCCGCGGAGTTTCCGACCATTATAAGGATCGGTTTTATCTTTTTAGAAATTTCTTTTTTCAGAAGCTTGAACGCCTCTATGATGGCGCTTTGATTCTTATGGATGTCATACCTTGAGACGGCTGCCACTATCGGGCGTTCCGGGTCTATATTATTTTCATTGAAGATCTTTTCCAGGACTTTCAGGGCTTCTTTCCTTGTGCGGTGTTTGTTTTTTGTCCGCAATGGGTCGATTGACGGATACATCTGATAAGTAGGTATCTGTATGTTCTCCCTCGCGAACTCCGGCGTAGTAAAGATCGCCCCCTCGTACTGGTTGATATAGGGAAGCAGAAAGCGCCAGATCTTGCGGCTGGAATTTGAAGTGTCTATGTGGCACCTCCAGAAAATATGGCCGTAAATGTTCCCGTTCATTATTATGGCGGCTGGCTGCGGGTCGTGTATCGTAACCATGTGCCCCACGACCTCTACATCGCGCGTGTTCTCGTCGATAGTATCAAGATAGGCGTGGAAGATCTCCTGCAGCGAGATAGGCTGGTCAACTCCCTGGAGCAGGTTGTGGAATTTCTTCGTCACGGTAAAAAACTCTTCACTTCCCTCTATGACGAACCATCTTGCGTCAATGCCTAAACCTCTGGCGAAAGGGACCAGGCTCTGGAGCATTTCGGCCACGCCTCCGCCGATAAATGTCGAGTTTACGTTCGCCCAGACTTTTCTCTCCAGCGGCCTGGCCAGGAACTTGATCCAGTCAAGCCTTTCTTTTCCTATAAAGGGTTCGTACAGGTCTGCGTTCATCGGCTTCAGCGGTACATACTGGTTGCTGTATTTTCTGCTTCTATCGTCAAACATGTCTCTCCCTTCTTTTATGAGACCATAACTTACGTGCCCGAAGGACACGTAAGTTATCAAGTTCGGTCTTATGCTTTACATTCACTTCGTTTTGTAACTCATGACCTCTCTTGACTTTTAATATCTGAAACTTTTTTAAGAAATTCCCTTACCTCTTTCGTTCCCATCAGGTAATATCTTGCCAGGGTGTTTTTCCCCGCCGTTTTGCCTATTGTTACTGTATATGCTCGCTTTCCGAGCGCACGGAAAGCATCTTCGTCGGTCCTGTCATCGCCGATATAAAACGGGATTATTTCTTTTTTTTCGCTTTTCTTCCTTTGTTTCAGGAGCAATGAAACTATCCTGCCTTTATCCCATTTGACGGGAGGGCGCACTTCCCACACCTTTTTGCCTTTGGTAACAACGATCTTGCCGGAGGCCTTGTACGGATTTGTGATCTTTCTAAAAGTGCGCTCGATCTGACCTGCTTTGTCCCGGTCAGCCATCCGGAAATGAACGCTGAACGACAGCCCTTTATCCTCGACCAAAACCCCCTTAAAAGAACTAAGGTTTTTCCTTAGCTTATTTTTTACTTCCGTAATAGTTTTTTTGCTCTTCCGCGCTTCGGGCGCTGTAAACTTAAATCCCGCTCCTTCGGCTTCGAGCCCATGGTTCCCGGCGTACATAACCCCCTTGACATCGACAAGTTTTTTTACTTCCTTTAGCGCCCGTCCGCTGATAATCGCCGTAAAAACTTTTTTTTGAGAAGCAAGTTTCTTAATAGCTTCCCTGGTGGCTTTACTCAGCTTAACTGCTTCCGGACGCTTTCTGATCGGGGTCAGGGTACCGTCGAAATCAAGAAACAAATATACCGGCTTTCCTTTTATGTTTCTCTTAATCGAGTTCCATTCCCTTGCGAGGTGTTTCATGCTGTTTTCTGCTTCCCCGATCGCTCTTCTTCGGATATATCAAAATGGTGCAAGCAATTCTCAAGCCAAGTACTAATATTGTTGGATTTGATATTGTTCCGCATCTTGATCATTCTTTTCTTTCTTTCTTTCTCGGGCATATGCAGCGCCTGGTAGATAGAGTTGGCAATATCTTCGATGCTGTAAGGATTTACCGGGAGGCAGTTCTTTATCTCCGCTATGGCTCCTGCGAACTTTGAAAGGACCAGAACACCGTCGTTATCCGAGTGTGCCGCGACGTATTCCTTGCAGACCAGATTCATCCCGTCCCTTAGGGGCGTTACGAGCGCCACGTCCGCGGCCGAATACAAAGCAACGAGCTCTTCAAACGGAACGGTGCCGTAGTTATAATGCACGGGCGTCCAAAGCCCGGATGAAAACCTGCCGTTAATTCTTCCGATGATCTCGTCTATTTCTTTTTTAAGCGTCTTGTACGTATCGACGGTTTCCCTGCTCGGGATAACCAGTTGGTAATAAAAGAATTTTTCCCTGAGGTCCGGATGTTCTTCGAGAAGAAGGTCCAGCCCCAGAAGCCTCTCTTTTATCCCTTTTGAATAATCGATCCTGTCAATTCCCACGATAAGCTTGGGGCAGCCTGCTTCTTTTCTTATTTCATTTTTTCTTTTCACCACACTGTGCTTGCGGGAGGTCTTGTCCACCATTCCGAAATCTATGCTTATCGGGTTTGCGTAAAAGTGCGACTGCACTTGTTCCTCGATCGTCTTTTCATGCGACAACCTCTTCTCTCTCCTGTAACGCTCCACCGCCCCCGCGAAGTTGCGCAAATACTGCTTGTGATGGAACCCCACGGTATTACAGCAAAGAAGCGACTCCAGTATCTGTCTCTGCCAGGGCAATATCGAAAATATGTCGATGTGGGGAAAGGGTATGTGCAGAAAAAAATGTATTTCCTGGTCGGGCCTTAGTTGCCTCAAAAAAAACGGCACCATGAAAAGATGAAAATCCTGTATCCAGATAACATCGTCTTTGGCGGCAAATTTGTCGATGTGGTCAGCGAATCTCTTGTTAACTTCTAAATAAGTCCTCCAGGCGGTATAGTCAATGAAACTTTTTTCGAAAAAATAATGGAAAAGGGCCCAGATAGTCCCGTTTGAAAAACGGTTATAGTACTCGTCCAACTCCAGGGCCGTAACCGGAATGCAGCCGATCCGGTAAGATTTGCCCTCTTTTCTGTCAAGCCCCTCCTTGGATTCTATGGACCTGACGTCTATAAGCTCCACCTGGGTCTTGCCGGCCTCCTCCACGGGATATCCGTCCCACCCCAGCCATACGCCGTTAGCGTCAAGGAGTATGGGCTCCAGGGCGGTTATAAGCCCGCCGGCGGCTTTCTCCCATACGGATTCTCCTTTTTTATTAACGCTCCTGAGAAAAGGAAGTCTGTTGGAAACAACGACGAGACCCCTGTCTTTGCCCTTGAAATGGATCATGATATAGTATTATAGCAGGTAAATACTACTTTTCCAACTCTTTGAGCACTTCCCGCCACCTTGTGTCGCCGTAGCGGGCCTGTCGGTAGACCCAGTATTCGGCTCCCCATAGCAGGATCGTGTCGACTCCCAGTTTCCGGAACTCCCTGAAACGCTCAATAGTTACGTCGGGCCTTTCCGTGGCCGGTATTTCTTCCGGCTTATACACCAGGTGGCCGGGCTCCCACGGTTCGGCCTGAAGCTCCACGATCCATGTCTTCTTTCCCCTGTTCTTTGCAAGGGTGAGGAGTTTTGAAAAATACTTGTCCATTTCTTTCCGGGTAGTCCTGAAGTAAAAGCCGCCACTCCATAATTTGTGCCCTATCATTGGATAAACATTAAGTCCTATGATATCGCACAGGCTCAAACATTCTTTAATAGGATCGTGCCGGACAGAAAGGCGGGCCATAAAGCGAAGAATTTTATTGGGATATGTTGCTGCGGTAAGAAGTACGGGTCTTTTTCTTCGGTCAAGTTCCCTGACCAGTTCTACCTCCTGTTTTAAGAAATCCTTGCCTATAAACCAGTGTTTTTCCCCGATGCGGTTAAGGGCCTCGTTCTCGACCTGCCAGTAATGGATGCTCTCTTCGTCTTTGTAGCGGTCTATGGTTTTTTTTATAAATTTCAGCGTGCGTTCTCTTAAAAATTCGTTCTTGGAAACGTCCGCGCCGAACGGAAGGTGCGTTTTTTCCAGCACCCAGTCGGGGATAAAGTATTCCGGCCAGCGCGGGGCTTTCATCCCGACCGTTAAGATGACGGGTAGTCCTTTTTCCCGCGCCTGGGATATCTGCCAGTCCAGGGAAGAAAAATCGTAGATGTTCTCTTCTTTCTCTATTTCGCTCCAGTAAGCGCCTAAACGGATAATGTCGAACCCAAGTTCGAGGACGGAGAGGTAGGTCTTTTTCCAGTCGAGGTCAAGATATTCGCATTGACGCGGGCTGAAAGTCGTCCCGACGCGGACGGATTCGGCGCACAGCGCTGAACACTGAAAAAACAGCAGGATTACAATTACGAGTTTTTTCATATTTAATGTCATCCCGGAATCGGCCGTAAAATCTCGAGCGTAGCGAGAGGCAGGCCGATATCCGGGATCAAATAAAAATATTCAGTGATCCCGGGTCTTCGCCCGGGATGAAGTTCGGCTTTATAACTTATGTTCGCTTCGTTCCATAAGTTATACCCTCACTTCATTTCTTTACTTTATCCGTCACCCAGAACGTCATGTACTTTCCCAGCATGAGCCGCGTCTGGGCGTCCAGCGCGGGAAGCGCGCTTAAAAATATGATCGTAAAGGGGACCAGGAGCCACTGAAAAGCGAATCCGATCCGCTTCAGGATCGGGTGTTTTTGCGTTTTTCTGGGAAGCAGCAGTATGCTCAGTATGATGCTGGTGATGAGGGAAAAGGAAGCAAGATGAAATATCGTACTGGTGATGCGGGGGATACTGTAATAAAACACCGAATGGGTAAAATGTTTCCCGGCGAAAATAGCAGGGAGCCATCCGATGATCGTCAGGAGAAACGCCCAGGTGGTCCAGGAAATATGCCCTTCGAAAAGTTTATACCCGGATTTGATCTTGCTTAAAAAGGATATTTTCCTGTTCGCTAAAAATGCCCGCATGACTATCGGAAAATTTTCGACCCCCCAAGCCCAGCGTCTTTTTTGCTTATACACGTTCTTGACGGTCTGCCACCACGTTTCCGCGACAACCGCATCCATGGAAAGGGTCATATACATCGGCACTACCCGGTAATTCCCGTTAAAATGTATAAAGGCCTTCCAGTAAATGGCGGAGTCATCCGAGATCATGTCCACGGGCCAGTATCCCGCGTCCACAAGGGCCTTAAAGCTCATGCTGTGGCTCGAAAAGGTAACAAGCCTTTCGGGGTTGGTCGCCTCGATGAGCTGGAAAAAGGAAGAGCCCGCCTCGAGGACTCTTGTAATGCCGGGAGCATCCCAAATATTATTGTTATACACGGGCACCGGCTGAAAGCTCGCCCTCCCCCTGTCCGGACAGATCAAAAAGTAATAAGTAAGACTGGCGAAATACTTGGGGCTGACTACAGTGTCCGAGTCGAAGCACGATGACACGATATTTTCAAAAGGAATGTTCTTTTCTTTAAAATATTCAGCGGCTTTTTTGGCGGCAAAAGTCGTGTTTGCCCCCTTGGCGCGCGCCTCCCCCGCTATGCCGTCAGGATGAACCACTATCATCATATCAAAAAATTTATCTTTATAGGCGCTTACTACTTCACTGACCCCTTTCTTGACTTCTTCTGAGGCCCTTTCTTCAAGGGCAAGAAAAACCACTATTTGTTTCGCCGGGTATGTCCCGGAGGCAAGGCTTGCTATGCCCGGCTCGATAACGTCCCTTGTCTCCTTGACGACAGGGATAATGACCAGATGATGGATGTCCTTTGAAAGCGGGCGGCTTTCGCCGGCCTTCTTGAAATTCTCGACCTCTTTGCGGTGGCAAAGAAGTGAGATCTTTTGTCCGACGTCTCCGTGAAGAGGCGTTTTTTTAAGCTGCTCGAGATACCCGTCGAGATCATCGAGGCCCCGGACCCTCTGCACCCAGTCCGTCCGCTTCTCCGTCGAAAGCCTGAAATAAGAAAGTATAAGAAAGACCGTCATGTGGAGCAGTCTTAAAAGCCAGTAGAAATAAAAAGCGATTATTATGATCGCCGCGATAAGCGGATAGAAAAAAGCGAGGAGAAACATCCCGATAATAATGACCCAGCTTGTCAGTCCCGGGACGATCTCGAAAAACCGCTGGAGTTTCTTCTGCCGTCCGGTTACTTTACTTCCCGAAAATACAAAATCCGTCATTTCCCGATCACTCCCTGTTCCGGCACTATGGTAACTGATAAGAGTTCGCCGGAGTCGCGGTCAAGAAAATACATCTTCCCCGTCGATTCTGAATAAAAAATCGCACTTTTCTCTTTTACTCTAAAGACCTCGTTGATCTTGAATTCTCCGAATTCCTCTATCTCTATTAAAAACACGCTGTCCGAATCAAGAAAAAGAACGTGTGATGCGTCATACGCCAGGAACGCCTGTCTTATGTCCTTTCCCTTGTCATAGATCCACGTAAGGGTAGGCCCTTTTTCGAAGTCCACCGCTCCTGTTTCTTCGGTTTCAAAGTCCAGGATGCCGATCCTGTCTTTCTCCCAGATAAGAACGCGGTGAAGTTTTGGAAAAAGCTCGATACCTCTTACACCTTCACCTGCAAAGCGATACGGCAGCCGGTTCGCCAGAAGCTGTCCTTTTTCCCCGAGAAAAAGGATCAGGTCATCTGAAAGGACCTCGATCTTAAAAAATCCTTCTTTCCCAAAAATAGACTCCGCCAGAGAAGGATCGTCCAGAAGAACTTTCGTGCTCTTTTTATCATAATCCATCCTCTGAAGCGTGCCGTCGTCCGATAAAACATAGATATTGCCGTTCGAAAGGCCGTACCCCCGCACGTTGCGGATGTACTCGGGATAGATCGCCCCGGAAGAGACGTCCACGCGGTCCAGGTGTCCGCCCCGAAAAACAAAAAGATGCGTCTGGTCCGGCGTCCATTTGACCCCTGAGGGCGCTTCCGGGAAAAGCTCAGTAACGTCATTGACGATATTTTTGTCCTGCGCCAGCTGTACCCAAAGGAATTTCTCTTTTTTTCCCAAAGCCACGCGCAAAAGAACGGCAGGACTTTCTTTCGTAATAAAATATGACAGAATTTTGTATTCTCTGTAGGGGGACTCGGGGCCCAAAAGCGGACGCGCTTCTTCTTTTTGGTAATCACATGTAAGGACGTCCCCCGCGGTCGGGCCGTTCCTTGCCCCGTTAGAGGCCTTGCCTTTAACGGGGCTTGCGAGGAAAAAATCGGTTTCGCGGACGGGAATGATCTCTTGCCACCGGCCGGGAAGAAGCGCCTTACTTTCCCACTGGACGGGAATGAGAAGGACTTTATCCAGGACGGTCGCTTTTTCGGCCTCTACCGGCACATCCTCTTCCCATGTCGTGTAATCCGGAAGGGTCATTCTGACGGAATACTTCCCGGGAAGAAGCTCCCGGA
>JBAROI010000053.1:0-2341 GCA_049642015.1 Candidatus Omnitrophota bacterium
ACGGCGGAAGGATCCGATGATCCGGAAGTAGCGGAAGAAGCGGAAGTAGTAGAAGCGGGCGCTCTGGATCTCAGCGAACTCAGGTATGAAATAAAACGCTATACTTCCAACATCGCCGAATACAGCATGGAAATATCGAGGTTGATCAGAGCCCGCGACATGGCTGACGAGATCAAGCAAAGATATGACAAGGCAGAAGAGGAGATGAAGAAAAAGGAAGCGGAACTTGAAGCCGCGAAAGTCGCGCTTTTAACGTTTATCGAGAAGCACTTCGAACCCCTGGAGTACTACCGCGTTAGAGGGGCTATACGCGAAACGCTTGACGAAACCGCTGATCTTGATGATGTTTTCGCGGGGCTCGAAGCCGGAGAAAGAGTTGTTGCCGCTGTTGATATTGAAGACGAAAGAGTGATCAATGTCAATAATATGGAGCAGGCTGAAAAACTGAGGGAAGTCGGAAAAGTGAGGTTTTACCAAAGCGCTCCCGGAGAGTGGATAAAGATCAATAGGGAGCTGCAAGAAGAAAAACTGCTCCATTATTTCAGGACAAGCGCATCCACGCCTGGAGAAGTCTTGCGCATAATGGTGACAGACAAAACCAGACCCGACAGGAGGCGTCATATTCTGGAACTCAACGAAAAAGGCATTCCCGTATACTGCACAGTAGAGCAAAGAACTGAAAAACTCAACATTTTACAGGAAAACGGTATTCTGGAGGCGTTCCAGAATCTTAAAGACGGCGAAAAACTATTTGCCGAATTCGGAGATGAAAAAATAGAGGTAATAAGCGAAGAGCACGCTAAAGAACTGTTTAAAAGATATGATGCCAGGTTCTACCTGACAAGGCCTGCCGGGAGGGTGAAGCTGAGTATTGATACGATGGCGGAATTCTGGAAGATGTACAACGAAGGCGCAGCTGCTTTAACGGTCTATGCCGAGATAAGCGACGCGGCCCGCGAAACATGGACAAGCAGTTATGAGAGGATCGACGCCGAGACGCCTGAGATGAAACTGCTGAGCGAGATCCAAAGGACCAGCAGCGTTGAGGAAATGAACCTGGATATTTACCGGGTGGCAAAAGAAGAAGAAAAAAGGCTCGGGAGTTTGCCTGATGTAAGAGCGGCCCTGAAAAGTATTGAAGAGGGAGAGAGGGTAACCGCCAGGGTAAAACGCGTAGAGATAGATGTAAGACCAGTCGAACACGCTAAAAAGCTGGCTGAAGACGGCGTGAAGTTATACCGTGTGAGGGAACAGGAAGAGGTAAAACTGGATTCCCCCGCTGAGGCGAAAAAGATATTCGAACAGAGTGAAGAAGCTCCTGAGCAAGCTACCGTAGTTATCGCAGAAATAGGCGATGAGGTAATCGAGGTCGAGTCGATAAAACAGGCCAGAAAACTCCTCGAAAGAGCGGGAGTGAAGTTTTACCTCGAGACGGAGGTCAAAGAGTTCAAAGAGATCGAAAAAGCGCTCAAGAACGCGCGAGGTACCGAAGTTATTTCGAATATACGCGATAAAAAAGATAAGGAAATCAAAGTCAAGTCGGCAGAACACTACAGACAACTCAGCGAAAGAGAGGGGGCGGAGTTTCGTCTCAAGACGGCTATCAAAGAGTTCAAAGAGGTTGAAAGAGCGCTTAAGACCATAAAGCTTCGCGAAGACGAAAAGGTTTTTATCTCGCTGCACGGAAAAAGAACACAGGTTGAATCCGTAGAAGGAATACAGGCGGCACTTGGGAGACTGACCGGAGAGGCAAAGTTTTACCACAAAGAGTACAGGGACGTAAGACTCAAGAGCATGGACGAAGTCCTGAAGGCGCTTGCGAATTTACAGGAAGGCGAAGAGGTATTTATAAGAGAAGACGGCCAGAAAGCCGAAGTGGTATCCCCGAAGAAAGCCCAGAAGCTTCTTAGGCAGCTGCGGTTCAATCGCGCGGAATTTTATCGTGTAAAAGGTGAAGACAGGACCGCAAGGCTTAACAGCAAGGATGAAGTCGAAGCGGCACTCGGAAGTCTGGAGGAAGGCGAAAAGATATTTGTAAGTTACACCACGCCGGCAAATACCCCTCCCGCTTTGCTCACCTTTTTAAGGGGTCTTGGAAAGTTGCAGAAGGGCAAAGAAGAGTACATTGTCGGTGAAGACGGCATAAGGAAAAAAGTAATAGTAGCTTCCGGAAAAATTATCGAAAAACTGCTGCAAGAACCGTTGTGGTTTGGTCATTTGGAATTTCATCGCGTAAAGACCGCGAAAAGAGCGAGACTAAGGAACCTTCACAAAGTTGAAGAAGCTATCCGGGCCCGTAAAGAAGGCGAGAAGATCACGTTCGTACGGAATGGGATGGAAG
>JBAROI010000058.1:0-17586 GCA_049642015.1 Candidatus Omnitrophota bacterium
GGGAAATCAATATTTCGTAAGGACTTAAGGCAACTCTCGATCGCGTCGGATTCGTTGCGCGCGGGTATTATTATGGAGCATTTTTCCATCGTGAAACAAGCGTATCATATTAATTTCTAAAAGGCAAGACGTGAAACCACGGCGTATATTTGTATAACAAATGCTTATATGCTATACTCGTATAAAAATAATATTATTAGAGTTATGTGCATAAGAAGAACTGCGTTTCTTTTGTTCTAAGTTGCTGTTTTTCAACATGTTAAACAAAAAATGAAGATCGGTATATACGCCAGAGGTTTAAGTGTAAAGTCCGGAGGCGTTACACGGTATATTTTTGGTCTGGTCAGCGCGCTGCTCAGGGAAATCTCGGAAACAGAAACCGTTTACATTATCCACAATTTAAAGAAAAATGTTTTTGACGAAGAAAAGGAAAATGTAAAAGAAATTTTAATGAGATCGAATTCAAGAGTTTTCTGCGATTTCGTTCTCGCTCCAAGGATAATAAATGGGGCCAAATTCGATGTCGTCCTTTTTACTAAAAACGTAATTCCTTTTTTTGTTCATTCCAAAAAAATAGTAACAATTCACGATTTAGCGTATTATTTCCCGAAATTTCGCGCATACAAGTTTTCTGATACCAAATATATGAAATTTATGATAAAAAGGTCCTGTTTCGCTGCGGATAAGATCATCGCTGTATCGGAAAACACAAAAAATGACCTGCTGAGCCTGTTTAATATTCCGCCTTCTAAGATTGAAACGGTTTACGAGGCAGCGGATGATGGTTACAAGAAAATTGATGATAAGCAAAAACTGGAAAACATAAGAAGAAAATATGAACTTGATAGGAAATTTATTTTTTATCCCGGCAACATCAGTCCCAGAAAGAATATAGAACGGCTTATAAATGCCTTTGAAAAGGTGCAGGACAAGATCGATTTGGACCTTGTTTTAACCGGACATAATATGTGGAATAGCCATAAAGAAATCGGAATGATTAAAAAGAATAGAAGGATAAAACTTCTTGGATGTATCCCAGACGAAGACCTGCCCTCCATTTATAATATTGCGGAAGCTTTTGTCTACGTTTCGTTATATGAAGGATTCGGCATCCCGATAGTGGAAGCACAGAGATGCGGGTGTCCGGTTATCGTATCAGATTCAGCTTCCCTGCCGGAAGTGGCTGGAAAAGGAGCAATAGTCGTCGATCCTTACGACGAGGGTGAAATAACTCGGGCTATTCTGCAGGTTGTCGAGGATAGAAGTACAAGAGAAAAAGTTATACAAGAAGGATATAAAAACGCCGAAAGATTTTCGTGGAAAAAATCCGCAAAAGAAACAATAGAACTGATCAGGGGAGTTTGCTAAAAGTCATGGAAGAAGAGACAAAAGAACAAAAAGAACACACTTCCGGGGCACATTCCTTCTTGAGGGGTTTCATCACCCTGTTTACGGTTACGATCTTGCTTTGTATGGCCCTTTACATAAGGCGGGATGTTTATTTGATGCCTCATCTGCGCGGTGACCAGAGATTTTATCTCGGTCTTGCCATGAAGCTCGAGAAAGAGGGGATAAGCGGATATACATTACGGGGCATCGATATCCGGGTGATGGACAGGTTTTATGTGTTTTTTGATATCAATAAGAAAGGTAAGAGGGGAAGCATCTTAGATGGTCTAAGTAGGGGCGAAGGCGTGCACTATTACGATATGCCGATCCTTACTACACCCCCGCTCCTGAGCTGTGCGCTCATGATCTCGCACAATATTCTTGAACCCGGGAAAAAATACATGATCCCCGTCAATAAATGGAAGCCCGGGAACAAGACCTACACCGCATCACAATATACAAAGAAACAATTTTACGCGGTCGTAGTTCCTTTGTTATTCAGTTGTCTCCTTATTCTTTTTGTATTTTTACTGGGGAAAAATCTCTTTGGATTCGAAGCCGCGACGTGGGCGGCTTTTTTAATGGTCATCTGTCCCACGGATATACTTACCTCCCAGAAAGTCTGGGCCGATGGCATGACGGCTTTTTTTGTGGTTTTGACGGTGTTTCTTTTTGTCCAGGCCAGAAAAAGGGACAGCAAGATCCTTTCGGCACTATCGGGAATAAGCGCGGGCCTGGGGGCGACGGCAAAACCCAGCGGAGGATTTATCGTTTTTGCCATCGTGCTTTATTATATTTGGATCTCCAGGGAGAACATCCTGAATAGGAGATGGAAAAAGTTTTTCTTTGATAAGCATCTTATCCTGTTCCTTTTATTCGGCTTTTTGGCCGTACTTCCGTGGTACGGTCTTATCACAAAAACTTATGGCAAGCCCTGGTATAGGAGGGAGGCCGGGTTAATAGAAAAAGATGCGCCATGGTTTAAACTCATTCACGCGCGTTCCAAATATATATATCTCGTAAATATACCGGCGCAGACACCTATTTTGTTCTTAACTTACTTTATAATCATTGATCTCGTGCGGCGCTTTAAAGAAAAGGATCGCCAGGCGTTACTTTTCTTCTGGATGGCTGTTTATTTACGCCTTCTATGGGGAGCAAAAGAGCAAAGGTACATGCTCCCGGCCATACCCGCCGCTGCTATAATATCAGGGTATTACTTACATAGGATAAGGGCGTGGCTTGACAATAAAACAAAGTTGCACGTCGGTAAAGTTCTTGTCGTTGTGATATTAGTGCTGTGCGCGCTTTGGAGTATACCTTTCGGCAGAAGCGTGGTTTTAAGGGATGGGGCCCTTATACGTTTTCCGTTTTGATGACTATTTTTGAGTATTCATAAATAAATGGAGGGATAAGCATGGAAGCCTTGAAATGTATGTATTCTATAGTTTTACCGGTGTATAACGAGGAAGAGACTCTTCCGGAGCTTTTCCGGCGACTGGATGATACCATGAAAGGTCTGGGCGAACCCTACGAAGTGATCTGTATTGATGACGGAAGCACGGACAGCTCCTTCGAAATACTTGAAAGGGCGGCGGAGAAAGACCCGAGTTATAAGGTGATCAAACTATCGAAAAATTTCGGGCACCAGATCGCGATTACCGCGGGGCTTGAGGCGTCGCAGGGGGAGGCTGTTATTGTCCTTGACGCGGACCTGCAGGATCCTCCGGAGTTTATTCCTGACCTTGCGGCAAAGTGGAAGGAAGGATATGACGTGGTTTACGCAATAAGAAGAAAACGACCGGAGAGTTTCCTCAGAAACCTTACTATTAAGACCGCTTACCGTATCATCAATAGGGTTTCGAAGATAAACATTCCAGTGGACACGGGGGACTTCCGCCTAATGAGTAAGCGAGTCGTTGACTCTCTTAAGAATATAAAAGAGAGAACGCGGTATTTACGGGGGCTCTCCTGGTGGGTCGGTTTCAAGCAAATAGGCATAGATTATGAAAGGGAAAAACGTTTCGCCGGCAAAACGAAGTATTCTTTGTGGCGGCTTATAAAGCTCGCCCTTGACGGGGTTACTACTTTTTCGTATTTTCCTCTTCAGATCGCGATCTACCTCGGTTTTTTTGTTTCCGTGTTGTCAGTGGCTATGATCGTATATCTGATAATAAGAAAGTTTATGGGCCTGCAGATCCAGGGCTGGATCTCCGTGATGGTATCGATCTTCTTCTTCGGCGGCGTGCAGCTTTTCACTTTCGGGATCTTTGGTGAATATATCGGGAGGATATACGAAGAAGTGAAACAAAGGCCCATGTATCTCGTTGACAGAAAAATAAATATATGAAGATCCTTATGATCTCATACGAATTTCCTCCCGTGGGAGGGGGCACCGGGAAAGCCTTGCTTTATACGGCCAGGGAGTTTGTGCGGATGGGCCACGAAGTAGGCGTTCTTACGCTGCGCTTTAACGGGCAGGCCAGGGAAGATAAGATCGACGGAATACAGGTTTTTCGGATACCGGCGGTAAGGAAAAAGATCTACGGCAGCAACGCGTGGGAGATCATCACTTTTTCATTTTCAGGATTTTTTTACGCCGGCAAAGTAGCAAAAAAGTTTAAACCGGACCTGACAATGGCGTATTTTACCATACCGTCAGGCCTTGTTTCTTTATGGCTTAAATGGATCCTCCGCATTCCTTTTGTGACCCTTCTCCGCGGGCAGGATGTTCCCGGCTGGCTTCCCGAGATACTGAAGTTTTACCACGTTATCTGCAAGCCGATAATCCGTCTGGTCTGGAGAGAATCGGAAAAAGTTATTGCCAACAGCAGGGGACTGGCGGAAATAGCGAAAAGATCAGCTCCTAAAATGGATATTCCTGTTATTCCGAACGGGATCGACCCGGAGTTGTATTGCCCGCTTCCCGGTAGAAAAAAAGAAGACAAGGTTTCGATCATTTTCACGGGCCGGCTCAGGCCCCAGAAAGGCCTGAATTACCTGATCGAAAGCATCGGTCAGATCAAGCGTGAAACTCAACGGGGATCATTTCCGGATTTTTGCCTTAAGATCGCCGGCGCCGGCGCCAAAGAGGGTTTTTTGAAAGATCTGGTAAAACAAAAAGGACTCGAAAAAGAAGTCAGGTTTTTGGGGCGCCTTGATGAAGATGAACTGATCAAGGCGTATCAAGAGTCCGATATCTTCGTTAATCCGTCGCTGAACGAAGGCATGCCGAATGCGGTTCTTGAAGCCATGGCTTGCGGCCTGCCTTGCATGGTCACCGATGTGGAAGGAAACAACGAATTGGTGAGAGAAGGAGAAAACGGCCTCCTTGTCCCGCCAAAAGATCCGTTGGCGCTTGCAGCGGCTTTTCGAAAATTGATCGAAAATGGATCCTTGAGGGAGCAAATGGGCCGCAGAGGCCGCGAGATCATCGAAGAAGGTTTTTCCTGGCAAAGAACCGCTGAAAAATTGATGGATATTATTAAAATATGAAGATCTTATTTTTATCTGTTGTGATCTGGGATTTTTATAAGGGCACACACCAAGATGTCCCTTCAGCGCTTTCAAAATTGTCAAATGAGTGCATTTATGTGGAACCCATTAAATACAGGGGATGGGAACAGGCTGAATCGATGAGGTTCCAGGAACTGTCGGAGAACAAAATTCCTGAGAACATGAAAATAATACGCAGGAAAAGCGGATTAAAGAAGTCTTTGCTTTTCCTTTTTTATGAGAACTGGAAAAACTGCAGGTTGATCAAGAAGCATAAGCCGGAAGCCGTGATCTCCAACGATATTGTGATGAGCGCTTTTTCCTGTATTTATGCTAAGATCAAAAAAATAAAATTTTTATTTAATGTGTTGGATGACCTGGAAGCAATGGAATCCAAGGCGTTTATGAAGCTTTATTTAAGGTTCATAGCCATACCCGTAATAGGGCGGTTTTCCTCTGCCGTAATAACCCTTAGTCACGAGCAATGTGAAAAATATAAAAGATACAACGAAAATACGTTCCACGTGCCCAATGGAAAGTCCATTGAGTACATAGACGAAGCTAAAAAATACAGCCAAGTTCCCCCTAAAAATGAGGTAAATTTTGTCGGATGCGTAAGAAAAGATTACGATTTCGATCTGGTTTTAGAGACTTTTGGCGAGTTTCCGCAACTTAAACTCAATATATACGGCGACGGTCCATTATATGATTACGTTCTCGAAAGATCAAAGGAATATAAAAATATTTCCATTTTTGGATCAGTAAGCAGCACGGAAATACCGAGATTAATGGCCGAATCCCTTTTTGGGATCATACCTCTGGCTCAAAGCCGGAAAAATAGATCGACTTCACCGACAAAATTATTTGATTACTGGGCCGCCAAAAAAGCGGTGATCGCAACCCCGAATAATGAGATCAAGGTGAGCGCCGGCGACTGCGTTTTGTACGTCCAGAATAAAAAGGATTTCGTCGATGCCGTAAACAGGCTTTTAAACGACGAGGCCTTGCGGGAAAAACTCGCTTCCATGTCTTTTAAGAAAATAACGGAAGTCTACAATTACGATAAGATAGGAAAAAAGATCGAAGATATCATTAAGAAGCTTTAAAATTACAGGAGTAAAAAATATGCGAAAAGAATTTCTGGTATTTGGAAGTCCTATGATCGAGCAGCCGGAGATCAATGAAGTAGTTGATTCATTGAAATCAGGATGGTTGGGCACCGGTCCCAAGGTCCATAAATTTGAGGAAATGTTCAAATCTTATAAAGGATCGAAATATGCGATGGCCCTGAATTCATGTACTGCCGCCTTGCACCTTTCCATGCTTGCCATCGGCTTAAAGCCGGGCGATGAGGTTATCCTTCCGACAATGACGTTCGCGGCCACTGCTAATGCTGTGCTTCATGCTGGCGGAAAGCCGATATTTGCCGATTGCGAAAAAGACACAATGAACATTGATCCCAAAGAGATTGAAAAGAAGATCACCCCTAAAACAAAAGCTATCCTTCCTGTTCATTTCGCCGGTCGCGCCTGCGATATGGACGCTATTATGGATATTGCAAAGAGCCATGATCTTAGAGTAGTGGAGGATTGCGCTCATGCCATAGAGACCGAGTATCACGGAAAGAAGGCAGGGAATTTTGGGGATCTGGGGTGTTTTAGTTTTTATGTAACCAAAAACATCGTTACCGGAGAAGGCGGGATGGCTATTACCGATAATGAGGATTATGCGGATAAGATAAAGATCCTGGCTTTACATGGAATGAGCAGGGATGCCTGGAAGCGGTTCAGCGATGCCGGATATAAGCATTATCAAGTCCTTTATGTGGGCTATAAGTATAATATGATGGATATCCAGGCGGCAATCGGAATTCATCAGTTACCAAGGATCGATAGTTACTGGAAAAGGCGCCAGGAAATTTGGAGCCGGTATAATGAAGCCTTTAAGGATTTGCCGGTATTTACTCCTGCCCCTGTTGAGCCGGATACGCGCCACGCGTATCATCTATATACTCTACTGCTTGATATCGATAATTTAAAAATAACAAGGGATGAATTTTTAGATGAAATGACAAAACAGAATATCGGCGTGGGAGTCCATTATATTGCGCTGCATCTGCATCCGCATTATCAGAAAACATTTAGTTATAAGGAAGGAGATTTTCCAAACGCTGAATGGATTTCTGATAGGACAGTATCTATTCCTCTTTCAGCAAAGTTAACGAATGAAGATGTGGAAGACGTGATTGAAACCGTGAGTGGAACTATTCAAAGCAGTTTAAAATAAAGAAAAGATGAGTATAAAAATCTTTGATCAAGTTAATATTGATGAGTGGCAAGAAGTCGCCGATAAATGCGAATACGCAACTTTTTTCCACACCCCTGGCTGGTCAAAATTTTTCACTGAAACTTATCCCGAGATGGAAATTGCAACGAAAAAGTTTATTCTCGATGATGGAATAAAAGTGATCTTACCATTGGTTTCAGTAAGGGCAAAAGGACTATTTAAGAATTGGAGCTCTACGATTCCCGGCGTTTATGGCGGGATTATATCCGAAATAAAGATTAAGCAGAACCAGATCGATCAGATCCATAATTATTTATTACGATCTGAAATTGCGAATCTTTCAATAACAGGAAATCCTCTTTTTAATTATGATTTGCCATCGAAGTTTAACAAGAGAGATGACTTTACGCATATTTTAAAGTTAACCCGAAGTGAAGAGGAAATATTGGAAAATTATGAATATAGCGCGAGAAAACAGATTAATAAAGCAAAACGATCGGGCGTAGTGTATAGGGAAGCCAATAATATCAATGAATGGGAAGAGTATTATTCTATCTACCGGAGAGCGTTAAAACGATGGGGTGATAAGGTAACAAGCGATTACCCTCTTTCTTTATTTAGAAATATGTTCAATCTACGGAAGGAGGAAAATGTAAAGCTATGGCTTGTTATTTATGACGAAAAGATCGTAGGGGGAAATCTAAATTTTTATCATAATAAGCACTGCGTTGAGTGGCATGCCTCGTTCTTAAGCGATTATTTCAAGCATGGAATAAGGAATTTTTTGGTCCATAATATTATCTTAGAAGCGAACGCGAGGGGTTATGAATATTATGATTTTAATCCGAGTGGCGGGCATGAAGGAACCGCAAGATTTAAGGAAACCTTTGGCTCGCAAAAAATGCCCCTTAAAAGGTGGACATTTAAAAAACCTTTTATAGAGAAAATTACAAGTATGAAAAAATCGATTTTAGAAAATCTAAAACCAGGTGGGCGCAATGATGAACAAGTGTCTTAATTTTTTGCTAGCACCCTTAAAAATAGCAAAAATGGCCTACTTTAATACGAATAAATTTCGGTACTGGCTTCATAAAAAGACAGGGATGAAGTTCCAGCCGAAGGCTCCGAAGTTTCCGCCGATGGTTATAGTGGAAACATCAAGTTATTGTGACCTTTCGTGTTTGCATTGTCCCAGAACTGATCTTGCCAAAAGCGATGATTCTTTTGAAGGGTTCATGGATTTTGATTTATGGAAAAAAATAGTCGATGAAGTTGCAAAATATAAACGCACGACACTAAGACCTTTTAATCGCGGCGAAGCTCTAATAAATCCTGACCTTGTCCGCATGATACGTTATGCGAAAAAAAGAGGTGTAGGTAATATCTGGCTTAATACTAATGGCCTCCTCTTGTCTCCGGAGAAGTCGAAAGAATTACTGGATACTGGTATTGATATAATTGAATTGAGCATAGATGCTGCGAGTAGAGAAACATTTAAAAAAATTAAAGGAAAAGACGTATATGATACAGTAGTTGAGAATACCATAGCATGTTGCCGTCAAAAAAAAGAATCATATCCCAAAACTAAAATAGTGGTGAGTTTTGTCGAATCCTCATTAAATGCTTCAGAGAAAGATGTTTTTTTGAATTTTTGGAAAGACTACGCGGATTACGTGAATGTGCGCCCGGTTCATCAAGCAGGAGCTTTGCTTGGTGATTTGCGTAAGTCTAAAGGAAAAAAAGAGGATGAAAGATTGCCCTGTTCGATGTTATGGGAACGGCTGACAATAACTTATTCTGGGGATGTGTGTTATTGTGAGCTTGATTGGGAAATTAAGGGGAAAATTGGAAATGTAAGAGATTTGTCTATCAAAGAAATATGGAATAGTGAAAAGTATCAGCAATTAAGAAAATTGCACATAGAAAAAAAATTTTCCGAAATTTCTTTATGTAATGTTTGTGAATCATATTATGAAATCATGGGATGGCGTTAATGAGAGTTTCTTTAGCAAGCATTTTTAGCCATAATTGGCTAATAAAGAAAATTGTTTATGATGCGATTAAAAAAGCCGCACCCAAATATGCATGCGGTGTTCTTTTAGATATTGGGTGTGGAGAAAAACCCTATGAATCAGAATTCAGGCCTCATGTTCGTGACTATATCGGCTTGGATCACGAGAAAACTATCCATGACAAATCAAAAATTGATATTTTTACTTCCGCTTACGATACGACGATGGAGGATAATTCTGTAGATACAATTATTTGTCTGTCGGTTTTGGAGCACTTAGAGCGCCCTCTGGAAGCTGTCAGCGAGATGAGACGGGTTTTAAAATCAGGTGGTTACGCGATATTAACAAGCCCATTTTTCTGGCATTTACATGAAGAACCCAGGGATTTTTACCGATACACTAAATACGGCATAAAATATTTGTTAGAAGAAAATGGATTTCAAATAATTGAGTTGAATCCATTAACGGGTTTTTGGGTTACTTTTGGGCAGGAACTAGTTTATTATTTATGGAAGTTTCGCAAAGGTGGAAAATTAAATCCTCTATGGTGGATAGTCCCCACACTGGGAACGCTTATCCAGGGTGTTTGCTATCTTTTGAATAAGATTGACCATTCAGAGGGGTTTACTTGTGCCTATTTAGCCATAGCGAGAAAGGAATAAATGTTGTTAAAAGAGCAGGCAGTTTCAGGCGTCAAGTGGAACGGAATTAACGCAGGTATAGTTGCCACGCTCCAGTTTGTTACGCTGGCTATATTGGCGAGACTTCTCGTCCCAACGGACTTCGGTTTGATGGGAATGGTGCTGGTAGTCATTGGATTCGCGCGACTTTTCGCCGATATCGGTGTCTCAAATGCTATCATCTATCGGCAGGATGCCACAAGGGAAAGCCTTTCCAGTCTTTACTGGCTTAATATTTTGGGAGGCATAGCGATTTTTTTCATTGTCTGCGCGCTTACCCCTCTGGTAGTAATTTTATACCATGAACCACGACTGAGCAGCCTAATGTACCTGCTGGCTTTAACTTTTTTAATCACGCCTTTTGGACAGCAATTCCAGATGCTCCTGCAAAAAGAACTTCAATTTAAACAATTGGCAAGAATAACAATAATAGCAGCGGCTGCTAACTCCGCAGTGGCTATCATATTGGCTATCGGGGGGATGGGAGTTTTTTCCCTTATTTGGGGACAGCTGGTAGGCGCGTTCGTACGAGTCCTTCAGCTTTCTTTCTGGGGATGGCGGCGGTGGAAACCCCAATGGCATTTTTCCAGAAACTCCCTAAAAGGGTATATTGGTTTTGGCCTGTACCAGCTGGGAGAGCGGACTGTAAATTATTTTAATTCGAATCTTGATTATCTACTGATAGGTATACTGCTCGGCGCGAAGCCTTTAGGATACTATACCCTTGCTTATAATTTAATTTTAAGACCTTCGCTGAAGATCAATCCGATTATTACAAGAGTTGCTTTTCCTGTGTTTTCAAAGTTGCAAAACGATGTTGTTAAACTTAAAAAAGGATATTTAAAGGTTCTTCAGGTCTTGTCTTTAGTGAATTTTCCGTTGATGGTTGGTCTGGCCATTGTGGCACCTGTTGCTGTTCCTGTCATCTTTGGAGAGAGATGGGTGCCGAGCGTAATTCTGGTCCAGATTTTAACCGTTGTAGGGTTGCTGCGTTCCGTGAATAACCCTGTGGGATCATTGCTTTTATCGAAGGGAAGAGCGGATCTGGGCTTTAAGTGGAATGTAGGGGTTATGATCACCCAGATCCCGGGATTATATCTCGGAGCAAAATATGGCGGTACAGTTGGAGTAGCTGTAGCCTTTGCCATATTGCAGATTTTATACACAATGTTAAATTATCTTATTTTAATACGTCCATTACTCGGTCCTTGTTTGCGTGAATATATTTCCAGTATGTGGCCGTCACTCTTGATGAGCGTAGCAATGGGAGGTGCGGTATTTTGCACGAGCGTATTTCTTCAAAAATTACCACAAGAGTTATTATTGACCACACAAGTTCTGTGCGGCGTAACTGTTTTTTTAGGTCTAATGGTCTACACCCAAAGGAAGGTAGTGGTTGAAATAAAAGAAATGTTATGGAGTAAGGGATAAATGGATCAAAAGCCTGCAAAAGTTGTTCACTTTGCCTATTATTTTTTACCTTTGACCCAGAACTGGATATACAATCAAGTTACCGGTTTGGATAAGGATACAACCATATTTTACGCTTATTTTCGGGAAAATAAGGAAAATTTTCCTATTAGCAATTTGCGGTGTTTAAGAGAAGACACGGGCCGATTTTCTTTATTTTTCAACCGGGCATGGAGTGCTATTTTTCGCTGGTATCCGCAGGTTTTATTATGGTTCCGGAAGGATAATCCCGATCTTATACACGCGCATCTTGGAACGTACGGGTGTTATATACTGCCTTATGCCCGCCTGCTTAATATTCCGCTGGTAACAAGCTTTTACGGGGCAGATGCTTATATGCTTTCTCAGCAAGTGCGATGGCAGAAAAAATATAAAAAATTATTTAAACAGGGCCGGTTATTTATTGCAGAGGGTCCGGCTATGCGAAAAAAGCTTATTGATATAGGATGCCCCCCGAAAAAGATCGTCATTCACCACATCGGAATAAAGCTTGAAAATTATAAGTTTCATATCAGGAAGCCGGATGAGGAAGTTCGCTTATTAGTTTGCGGACGGTTTATGGAGAAGAAGGGGATACCATACGCTATTGAGGCGTTAAGCCGGCTTAAATTAAAAAGCGGACCGAATGTCCGTTTGACTATTGTCGGCGACTCAGATGAAAAAGGGACCCTAACGGATGAGAAGAGGAAAATTTTAGATTCTATTAAAAAACATAACCTCGCTGATATGGTAACGATTACGGGATATGTTTCCCACGATGAATTATTGAAAATTACTCACGATCATCATATTTTTCTGTCCCCAAGCGTTCATGCATCTAACGGGGATGCTGAAGGAGGTTTTCCCGTGATCTTAACTGAAGCATTGGCGACAGGAATGCCGATAGTAGCATTCGATCATTGTGATATACCTCAAATTGTTCAGGATGGCAAGACCGGTTTTATTGTGCCTGAAAAAGATGTAGATGCTTTGGCCGACAAGTTGAGTTTTCTTATTGAACATCCCGAGGTTTGGTCTGAAATGGGCCAGTCAGGGCGAAAATTGGTTGAAGAAGAATACGACATAACGAAGCTAAATAAGGAATTGTCGCAAATATACAGCGATCTGCGTGATGAAAAATATTATTAAAATCCTGATAAATCGCACTCCCCTCCGCTTATCTCATATCGGTAATTATATAAGAAGGCTTTATTTTTGGAGATCCGTCAAAATATTACCCATAAAAAATTTTAAAAAAATACTGGACGCGGACTGCGGGGAGGGGCATTACGCCAGAAAAATGGCCCTGCGTTTTCCCTGGGCCCAGGTAATAGGCATGGACATAAAACCTCAAGACTTCAAAGATAGCGGTTTATCTAATTTATCATTTATTCAAGAAGACCTTCGGGAATTAAAGGAAAAAGACGCATATGATTTTATTTACTCTATAGATGTTTTAGAACATATTCCGAAGAATGAAGAGGTCATAACAAATTTTTTCCAGGCCCTTAAAAAGGGCGGATATTTGTATCTCCATGTGCCATATGATGTTAGGCGAAGACATTTTTTCCCGGAAAAATATTTTGTCGAATTTGATAAATGGAAAACCGATGAACATAAGGGAGAGCAATATTCGCTTGAGCGGATGAGTTCGGTCATAAGGCAGGCAGGGTTTGAGATCGTTAAAGCGGAGCATACGTTCGGCTCCATAGGGATGTTGGCCTGGGAGCTGGACAGGGTAACAGATAAGAAGATAGTCTTGAAAGGGATCCTAATGCCGATCTTGAAGCTTTTGGGTCAGATATCCGTCAGGATCAAGCATAAAAGCGGCAATATTCTACTGCTGGCGAGGAAAAAATAAGAAGTTTAAGTTCTTCCGGGGCTGAGCCGCATCTTGAAGTATTCAATAGTGTAACCTATGCGTGCTATTGCGGCTAAACTGAAATATATAAACAGAAAACCGGCTTTTTCGAGTAAAGACATATTTTTCCACTCTTTAACGCTTGAAATAAAATCCCGGACCATTGAATGTATCTTGTAGGAAGGGTACGGGCTTGTCCTTATTATCCGTAGCTCCGGAGTATAGAGATGCAATCTGGCCTTTCCCCGTCCCACTCTAAAGTATTTTTTTGTCAATGATACAAATGAACTCCTTGCCGGGTGAAAGATTTTGACCGATGGGGCAAAATAGAGTTTTATGCCCGAAGTAAATACGCGGTTCCCGAATTCATAATCTCCGCCTGACATTAACCTTTCGTCAAAGTAACCCAGTTTTTCGAAAACATCTCTTTTTACCGCCAAGCATGCCGTAGGCGCGTAATGCCTGTTTTCGATAAAATCCCGCACCGGGAATTCGTATTTTGAGTATTTTTCAAAGATGTTTTCCGGCTTCGAAGCGCGCACTTCGAGATCAAGTCCTACGTAGCTACTATCGTGTTTTTTTATAAACCCTTCAACTTTTTCCAAGAAATCCGGTTCTACGGTCATATCAGCATCAAGAAAAACTATTATATTTCCGGTGGAGTTTTTTACGCCTTTATTGCGAGCCGCATATGAACTCTGGATCTCGTTTTCGGTCAATATTTTTATGAGGTCAGGGTATTTTTCCTGGTAGGATTTTGCCGCTTCTAGTGTTCTATCGCTGGAATTATTATCAACTATTACTATTTCAAGACCCTCTCTTGGGTAGGTGAGTTTAGAGAGAGACTCCAATGTGCCCTTAAGCCCCTTTTCGGAGTTGTATACAGGAATTATTACCGATATGTCCATTTTTTTGCCTGTTTGCATTGTTATAAAGTAATTATTTATGATGCCTTTTGATAATCGCGCTTTAAGCGAGTTAAGGGTATCATATCCAGCCCCAAAAAGCAAGATTTGGAAAAAATACAAATAGTTGTGGATAAATAGGCTAAAAAGATGTATAATGTGCGTAAGGTGTAAAAAAAGTAAGATTTGCGCAAAAATAGCGTATTTGCTGTAGGACTGTGTCTATGAAGAAGTTGATTGTTTATATTTTGATGGCTTTTTATTTTTTAACGAAAAGCGTCACACTCTGTGCTGAGGGAGGGGTTCTTTTTAGCTTTGAAGGAAGTGCCCAAGGGTGGGGTATACCTGATTGGGCCTATTATCAAGGTGATCATAAAGCAAGATCGGTGGAGATCAGTTCAGAGAAGGCCAAGGTCGGGGATGATTCGCTGGAAGTATTATGCGCGTTTCCCGGGGACGTCTGGTCGGCAGCCCTTGTTGAACTTAATAAGGATATGGACTTCAGCGAATACGATACGATCTCCGCTGATATTTATCTTCCCAGAAAAGCGCCTAAAGGCTTAATAGTAGCCAGGTTCGTCCTGACCGTCGGTATCGGATGGCATTTCACGGAAATGCGTTACACAGTGCCCCTTGTTCCCGGCAAATGGACCAGGGTTTCGGCAAAACTTGAATCCGAGGAAGTAGAGAAATCGGAATGGAAAGGCAGGAAGGAAAAACGCCTGTTTCATCACATCCATAACGTAAGAAAGATCGCTATCAGGATAGAATATGACGCCTCGCCGCCCTACAGGATCGGTCGCAAATACGAAGGGCCTGTTTATATTGACAACGTGGTTATAAAATAAATATTGCTATCGACAAACCACCTTTCATAGTGTAAAATTGTTATCACTTACATTTAAGCAAGGAGCAAATACATGAAAGAGCATAATATACTTGTAGTGGACGACAATAAGGATTTCGCGGATATCTTCTGCGATATGCTGAAAGCGAACAATTACAAGGCCGAATGCTGCTACGGCGGTAGCCAGGCTATTGAAATGGTAAAAAGTGCCTCTTTTGACATAATGTTCCTGGATATAAGGATGCCTGAAATGGACGGGATCCAGACGCTTAAAGAGATCAAGAAGGTCAGCCCCGATACCATAGTTATCATGATGACCGGGTATCCCGTGGACGAGATGGTCCACAAAGCCATTGAAGAGAAAGCATCCGATATTATCTACAAACCTTTCGAAATAGACAAAGTTCTGAGTCTTATTAAAAATAATGTATGAGCTTCCGCTCATGAGTCGCGCGAGAGTTTTCTTTTTTACAATCCTGTTACTCCTATCATGTCTTAATGTTTCCGCCCAGGAATATATCAACAAGGACGAATTCTTTTCTTACGAGAGATTTTCTCTCGACCAGAACGCGATCGATAAGATACCGCCCACCGGAAGAACCCAGACAGATCTGAACAATTTCGCGAAAAATTTCACCCGAGGACTTAATGCCGCCGCCGAGGGCCAAACCCGGGAAGCGGAAAAGTATCTATTGAAAGCGCGTGAATACTGGCCGGAATATTTCAACACGGATTTTTTGTTGGCCCGCGTTTATGAAGACTCCGGAGACAATGAAAAGGCGGCCAGATTTTATAAAAGCTATCTTATTAAGCTCAGGAATTTCAACGCCGGCGATTATCGCATATCGGAACCGCTGATACGCGTTTTCGCATCCTCCGAAATAGAGGAGTTTGAACCTGCGAACAAAGCGGTTGAAGAACGCCTGTCAGGGTACGGCATCAGCCTGGGTAGGGTCCGTCCGGTTATTACGCCCCCGGTATTTATATTACCTTTAATACTGGCCGCGGTGGCAGTGTTTATTTTTCTTACGATCACCCGTAAGCTAGTGCCTTATCTTAAAACGGTGTACCGGATGAAACATCCGCCCGAGGGTTACTGGATGTGCCGAAACTGCGGGACCGGCAATACCGAACTCAGTAAGGTGTGCGAAAAATGCGGAAAGCCCCATGAAGGATGATAACGTTTTCAATTTTTTTTACGGATGTTCTCCTTCCGATTTTTCGGAAACGGCGATCATTACGCCGTTCCTTCCGCTTAAACGCTTTGAAGAGCACGGCGCAGTTGTAACAACCTTTAAGGGGCAGGTCTATTCCGGGATGATCCTTTCAAAAAGCGGCAAAGAAGTTACGATCATACGTTGCGGTATGGGTGACCGGTTCACGGGAGACGCGATTTTGCTTCTCAAAAAGACGCCCGTTCAGAAAATAATTTTCGTTGGCAGTTGCGGCGGCTTAAGGGATTGCCGGCTCGGTGACGCGGTCCTGTGCGAGAGCGCTTTTAATGGGGAAGGTTTTTCCAGATATTACGCGAAAGATTTTTCGATGAAGAGGGTACTTGACGGGGGTGAATTTATCCCGGCCGACTCCGGATATACTGAAAACTTCAGGAATTTTTTTACGGACAGGCAAGAGAGTGAATGCCTTCCTAAGGCCGGGGATATTTTTACGATAGGGTCCCTGATGGCGGAAAAACGTGAAGGCCTTCTAAAAATTGAAGAGAAAGGATTTATAGGAATAGATCTCGAACTTTCAGCGGTTTATAACGCTGCGAGGGTAATCGGCCTGGAAGTTGTCGGACTGCTTTACGTAAGCGACCTGCCGCTTAAAAAACCGCTGGGCGAACAATTAAGCGACCAGGAGAAAAAGGATTATAATGAAGGGCTCAGGAAGGTCATCCGCTGCTCGGTTGAGTTTGCTATTGGAGAGGAGAAAAAATGAAAAAAAAGACAATAATTGTTCTTGCTGAAGGTTTTGAAGAAGTGGAAACGGTTACCCCCATTGATATTCTTCGCCGGGCAGGTATAGATGTTGCCGTGGCCGGACTTGACGGACACATAATCGTGGGGTCTCGCGGCGTAGTGATCAAAGCCGATATCACCCTTGAAGAAATGGAGTCATACCCGGACGCCGTGATCTTTCCCGGGGGTATGCCGGGAGCGGAAAACCTGGCAAGGTCGGTGAAAGTTAAAGATCTGATCCTGGGCATGCATTCCGAAGAGAGACTTATAGCGGCTATATGCGCTTCTCCGGCACTTGTCCTTGCGCCGACAGGGGTATTAGACGGCAAGACCGCGACGTGTTACCCCGGCATGGAGGAAAATTTTTCACCGGAGATAACATTTTCGGAAGACACTGTGATCCAGGACGGCAATATTATTACAAGCCGCGGGGTCGGGACAGCTCTTGATTTTTCCCTGAAAATAGTTGAGAACCTTGTGGGCAAGGATACCGCGGAATTGGTAGGCGAACAGACCCTGCACCATTTGAAATAGAGCTACACGTCACGGTGGCGGATCGCCCCTTCGCCGAACCTGTCTATTATCCGGTCAAGGGCCCTGTGAAGATGCTCTTTTTTTCTTGTTTCCTCTGTTTCTTCATCAAACAGCTCAGATCTCCACGCTGCTTCGGTAAAATTTGACACTTTCGCACCCACGAGCCTTAC
>JBAROI010000059.1:0-1684 GCA_049642015.1 Candidatus Omnitrophota bacterium
ACGTCAAATCGTGTTTCGTAATCTTCCTGAGGTGTTCTGCCGGGATCGCTGGCTTTTCGCTCTATGTATTCCGGGGATACTCTTTTAAGTATTTTTTCAATGTTCGGCGGAGCTCTTTTGTTAAAAACATGCAATACCGTGAAAACTGCGGCAAAGACGATAAGTATTCCGGTAAATATGCCTTGATTTAGCAAGGACGCGTATGGATTCATTAAATTGAGCACTGCCAGTATTGCGAAGGGGATCCCTACCTTTATAAGTTCCTCAAGCCACGGGGCTATTTTTATTGCGTAATCCCAAAGCGACATTCGAGGAGCGACTATTTCCTTTAAGGGAAGGATACTAGCGGTTACGCCTTCGTCTTCGGGGCCCCTTCCCTGAAGCGGGATCCTTTTGTCCGTGATCCCTATTAAAAATTTTGTGAGGAATATTTTGCGCGTTTCTTCTGCCGCCTTTTCGATCATTCTTTCTGTATCTTCCTGTGGAAGGTCCTCTCCTTTCTGCTGGGCCGCGTCCTCTTCTCTTTTGTGTTTCTCTCCAAACTCTTTTAGATCGAACTCCCGCGAACTCAGAGAACTTTCGTAAGACTGCATAATGCCGCCCCATTTTTTATTATCCACATTTGCCTGAAAATGTTTTGCCAGGCCCAGGGCCAGCATGCAATCTTTCATGTTTTCGCTTGTCGCCGGCATTTTCAAAGCCGCCCTGCCAAGCACCCTTTCCGCTTTTCCGAAATCACCGGCAATAAGGGCATCGATCCCTTCGTTGTAATATTTCTCCGCCGGGGTTTTATCTTTTTGTCTAACGGATTGGGAAAATTTATTGGCTTTATCATCTTCGCGCGCGCGTATAACGGGCAAAAGCGGCTTGATCTCGGTCAGTTTCTTTAGGGGCATTTTGAAATACTCCGCGATGAGTTCATATATCGCCTCTGTCTCTCTTTCAGCCCTTTCACCGTAATAAGATAACTGACCATGGAGTACTTCCTGCGATATTTTATACAGGGCATCGGCCAATTCATCTTTATTTTTTTTCTTCCAGTTTCTGAATACTTCAAAAGTATCAACAGGCACAAGTAGCTCGTGGCAATACTCCTGGCGACTCTCCAGTTTCCACAGTTTATCCATAATTATTGGGCGTAATTTTTCTTTTAATTCAGAAACTTCAGGGACTTCCGGTTTAGTGTCTTCCGGTATGTCAGAATCAGTCGCCCCGGGGACGTCTTCGTAGGCCAGCGGTTTAAAGAGTTTTCTTAAAAAGAACTCTGTAAACATTGACAGAGGTTGTCCGCTTTCATCCTTCTCTCCGGAAGCAAGGCCAAGGATCGCCATCATTTCATTCAGGATACTGGGAGCGATCTCATTCTTGTTTAAAATATGATCATGATCCACAAAACTGATCCTTGCCACTCTTTGGACCCGTTTCTCGATTATTCCATCTTCAATGCCGATCTCGCCCTCTCTCATTATTTCCCGCAGCGTGAGAGCGCTTCCCGGAGCTTGTCCCGTTCCCGGCTTTTGTCCCGTTCCCGGCTTTTGTCCCGCTTTTGGCTTTCGCCCCGCTTTTGACTTTCGCCCCATTGCGGTCGCAGCTTTTTTGCGGGTAAAGCCCCCCTGCCGATACATCCTGGTAATAAC
The DNA here is from genome assembly GCA_049642015.1 of Candidatus Omnitrophota bacterium. Taxonomy (GTDB): domain Bacteria; phylum Omnitrophota; class Gorgyraeia; order Tantalellales; family Tantalellaceae; genus JBAROI01. The sequence goes on from JBAROI010000059.1 coordinate 1,638, forward strand.
AACGATGGAAAGCGAAAGACCGAACCAGGGCACGGAAGGTATTAACC
>JBAROI010000070.1:0-5962 GCA_049642015.1 Candidatus Omnitrophota bacterium
CCGGTTTCATGCCGCCTTGCCAGGTTTTGCATTACTTCAAACAGAGTCTCTCGTAGTTCCTCATACGATATACTTCCCGAGAGAACCAGTTCTTTTAAGGACGGTCCATATCTGCTATCAGGATCGACGATATCGACCATTAAAATGGATTCGTCCTCTATTAAAGGGCCTGAAACTTTTTCCGAGGAGAAGAACGATCCTCCCCTTCTTTGTCCCCCTTCATTAAGTACAATCGTTGGCCGGTGGAAGTTGTGGAAAAACATACTGGCAGTAAAAGATGGATATCCGGGTTGAATATAGGAAGGTATAAAAACCAGGTTTGCTTCGCGAACATCTTTTAGGAATTTTTCCTTATTCCCTTCAATGCTTAATACAGGCCCCGATTCTGCGCATATAAGGGTAAAGATTTTGTAATTACCATCAGGGGTATTGATGGATAATATTCGATCTTCTTCGCCATAGGACCACTCTTTTTTATATCTTGTTATTTTTGATTTTTCTCCTCCAGGCTGAATGAAGTAATAATAAGTGTCTGCTTGTGAATCTACGCAATATCCGATCGATGTTTGTGCATCGCGCGCTGCCTTTTCGAGGCTCTTCATTCTTTGCTCGGCCTGGGCTTCCGTGCAATCTCCGGCTTCTTCAGGGAATACCACAAGGTCTGGCGCGTTTTTGCCAAGAGTTCCTCTTAACCGGCGGACGATCTTTGCCATTCTCTGAGTCGCATTTTCAAAATTTTCAAGACTTGGGAGCTCGATCTGGACGCAGGCTATTCTCAACCCCTCCTTTTTGCGCTTACCCGTCCATACAATATCCAGATCCTTGCCGCCTTTCATTTTAAGTTTGGATTTTTTGGAAAGATCTAAGAGGAGAGCGTTTGCTATTTTTTCCAGCACTAGCCCCCAATGTCCTTTTGTGTGGAGCCAGTCTATGATGGCTTTTTTCTGGCTGCAGAGGTAAATGTAAGCAAGCACGCCGAGTAAAACATAGCCCAAGATCTCCGGGCCTGAGCCCGGGACCATAAGTAAAAGTCCTGCGTAAGAAGTGCCGCCGTCTTCCGGCCCGGCGGGAGGAGCGTCCAATTGCAATTTTGGGGATATTCTGAACGGGTTTAATCCATCTTCACTCAGATGCTTGTTGATTTTTTGCACTAGAAGCGACAACTGGTCGGGATCGCATTCCAGAAGCTGGGCGATCTCCACTTTGTCGAGAACGATAGTTCTTGTTGTACGGCTTCCATCAGACGCAACCTTGTCCGCCGGAAGGGCATCTAATTTTTTTATACACCTTTCGATATATGACCTTGAGAATTTAGCTTTTAATAAACCGTCGCATATTTTTCGTTTTTCGGGGTTCATCAGTATTTCATATGCGCTGGACAGCTCCTTCATGGCTACGCCATCCTTCCCGCTGACGTTTTTGTCCGGGTGATACTGCACTGCCAGCTTGCGAAATCTTGTCCTTATTTCTTCCTCTGTAGCGTCAGAGGGTATACCTAATAGCTGATAAGGATTCCTTCTGAGCGATCGTATATGCTGCATGATCGCAGAAACTCTTTCTTTTATCTGCCTGGGTTCAGCTTTTGACGCAGGTGCTGGTTTAGGTTTTTTTTGGGATTTTGGTTTGGGTGCCGGCTTAGGCCTTAAGGCACGTTTGGTTTTCGGTTTTGACCTAGGTTTGGGTGCCGGCTTAGGCCTTAGCTCCGGATGCAGTATTAATTCTACCGCCCTTTTTATTCTTACATCGCTTACGTTTCTTAACCCTTCTAATATTGCTCTAAAGTATTTTGGTAACGTATACTTGCTTATGTCGATCGCTTCTGCGAGTTCTTTGTGGGTGGGGAGCTTTTCCCTTTTGGGATCTTCCGTGAAAAGCTTTATGATGTGTTGGGCCGCACGGCTGATAACAATGTCTCCAAAGTCCTTAGTGAAAGTGCGTTTAAAACGCATATATCGCTCGGCTGCTTTTTTTACCCTCCCGTCTTCTTCGGCTTTTAGTCGTTCCAATACTGCTTTAAAGTGCTTTGATATTGCTTTTGACGCGAACCCGAATGCTTTCGCAATCTTTTTTTGTCCAGGGAGATTTTTCCTTTTTGGTTCCGCTTCGAACAATTCAATTATATATCGAGCAATGGCACCTACCCGATCTTTCTGAAATGAGACGGCTCTTTTTAATCTTTTAGCCCACTCTTCATCAGATCCGCTGATCATCTCTTCGAGAGCCACCAAAACCCGGGGAAAACACCTTTGTATGATTCCATCCCGGACTCCAAATGCTTTTGCTATCTTCACTTGCATGGGAAGTTTTTTCCTGCCTGGATCATTTTTGAACATCCCAATGATGTATTCTGCGATAGTTTGAGGCCTTTCCCTGTAAAAAGCGATCGCTATTCTTACCCTTTTGGCTTTTTCTTCATCAAACTCGCCCGCTTTTTCATGCAAGCGCTCCAAAATAGATCCAAAATATTTAGATATTGTGGCATCGCTCAGCCCTGAAGCTTCTGCAATCTTTAACTGTGTTGGCAGGATTTTTCTTTCAGGCTCTTTATCGAATATGTCAACAACGCACCGGACAACATGTTTCAGATCAAATTCAGTACGATTTTTTCTTGGATGCCTTGACGGGAAGGCTTTGATGCCGAACTTTTGATGGCTGTAATGCCTTTTAACATAGGCCCATATCCTCGATTTCACTTTTGTTTTTTTAGAACCCACAAGGCCATTCAGGAACTTGAAGTACTCGTTCGAGCCATACCTGTTTTTCAGGTTTTTCATATACAAGTCCACCTTGTCTTTCAATTTCCGGTTATTGCGTGAGCGCAGAATGAACTTGAGAAACAGATAATCCCTGTAGACACATCTCGCCTCCTCTTTTAGCTCTTCGTTTCTGTCGTCTTTAAATTTGCCCGAATGGCTGAGTTCGTGATTCAGGCGCTCGCACAGCGGCCAAAGAGACGTACAAGCTTCACCGTTATCCCAGCCCGGGGGCGTTTCGATGTAACCGTGCGGGAAATAATATCCAAGCATCGCGTCTTTAAAGAACTCTTCGCTAAATACCAGCACATTTGCCCCGCCTATTTCGAATAACGCCGAATCCCATGGCAGGTTCCTGGCTAAACGGACCAGTAATCCTCGATGTCGTTTTATATCATTAAAAAGCGCGTTGACTAATTCTGCGACCTCATCGTTGCGATCATCTTCCGGGCCAAATCCTACACTATTCATGCTGGCCATTGCGGCATTTCTGAATCGACCCAGCGCCCGTGCAAGCGTTTCTCTCACGAGATAGGCTGATTCGCCGCGTTCAATCGTAAATTTGAACAGACGGTAAGGCATGAATTCGTCACTTAAGGTATTCTCGTCATATCTTGTGTCGGACCCGAAGTATACTCCGTCATATTCCTCCAGAAATTCAAGGTCCTGATAAGAGATCCTTTCACCGGGGGAGCGCCCGATATTAAAACATTTTGGATCGCCCTGTAAATCGTGGCGTATTTTTTCAACAACTGCGCTAATTTTTTCATTCATCCGGTCATACCCTATCTTGCCGGGGTTCAAGAGATTAACAAACTTTTGATGCGCGTCCATTACTTCTCTGACAAAATCCCTGTATTCATCTGACTGGTGACTTAAAGTTCTTTTTCTTTCAAAGAAATCCAGGAGAGTGTCTGTCAATTCCTTTTCTACATCATGCGCGCCGATTAAACGAGTCAACCTTATGAGCACTTTTAAGGTTTTAAGATAATCCTCAATGGAACCGGTGTTAGGGCCGCTTTCTCGGTATCGGTGGAACTCTGTGTTGTAATACCAATGATAGTGGTAGGCAACCCGGTCCGGATCCGTTTCCTTAAATGCACTTCTCATGTGTCTCATTGTTTCCTTGTTGCCGTAACAGTTACTGAAAAATGCGAAAAGCACGTGGGAACTTGTAGGCTGCTCTCCCAGTTTGCATACAGTTAGTTCTATATTTTTGTCCCCTAATGTTACGTCTGATACCGTCTGAAATATGCTTCCCGGCGCTTGGACCGGGTAATTGTGCGAACTCGCGACACGCAGGAAGGCTTCCCGGATATTAGCATGCTGCTGTAATACAGAAGAAGGCGTATCCTGGGGCAAATAGATTTTTAGATCAATATCTCGAATAGCGTTCCATGGCAGTATGCCGTTTCTTGCCAGATACTCCGCGCTGCCGGCCACTGCGATAACACTATTATCAAGTCCGATACTGCGTAATGCCTCCTGCCATAGATCGATTAAATTTGACCCATCCCCACCAAAGATCTCTCTCGGAAGATCATAGGTGGAACGCGGAGGTAGCTTTTTGGTGGGATTCAGATTAATTTCAGCATCCCGGCCGTGGCCGTCTTTCACTTGAGGCGCTTTTTTTCTTATGCGCAGGTCCCAGCCATATCTGACTTCTATTCTATTATCCCGATATACAGCGCATGCTTTTCGTTTCTCCAGGATCGATTCTTTTATGCTTTCTATGTCTTCTATCGGGATTTCCGTAAGTTGATCCGTCGGGAAATCGGAGCTTCTATCGACATACTTAAACAGGAGACCTCTTTCTTCCAGCTTTTCCGACTCGTACGCATGATCGTCGGTTACGGTAAATCCTCCTTCATTTAAATTATCGACAATGTGACTTATAAAACTGTCCTCATCTCTATAATGCTCGGGAATGCCCACTCCGGCTTTTTGGTAATAGATGTCCACCCCGCCTGCTATTACCTTTTTAAGAAACGGTGAATACTCATTTTGAGCCGTTATGTCCGCGTTAATGAACGTTATGGAATAGGTTTCTTCTTTCTGCGTTCCGGGGTATGTCCATTTGAAGCTGATCCGTGGATGGCCTTCATTAGAATCGATATTTATATCGTCAAGGTTGACGCCGAGTATGGCCTGTAGTTCAAAGGAGATCGCACTGGCCACCTGTCCATTAGATACTACGAACGGACTTGCTACGTATCCTTTTTGCTTTTTTCCTTCCAGGTAAATTGATGGGGTCAGTTTCGCATTGAGCATCATTTCCAGCAGATTATCAGCAGTAAATTCGTATCCTGTCCCGGATAATTTCTGAAGGTTTTTATCGCCCGCCACAAAATAAGCTTCTCTCGCATTTGTTGAAAGAAGAAAATGTGAAATGTCGGCTCCGGCTCCGCCATAAATGGCTCTTAATGGTTTATCGTCGGGGTTGACTATCTTTTTCACCGTCATGTCATATTCGACATAATCGGCCCCAAGCAATTTTTTGTACTCGTCAGCCGTTTGAACCGAAGGCATTTCTTTTTTGGCGCCCTTTTCTCTCAGTTCGACCAGTTTTTTATTATCGGTAAAAACGGCTTCCAGCTCTTGCTCCAGCTCTTGCCCGTTATAGATGTCAAAAGGGACGACCCAAAGTCCGTTCTCTTCTCTCTTATGCTCGAAATCCAAAGAACCGGTTTTTGTTATTTTTGTCTTCTTGTCTTCGTGCAGGATAACAGGAACACAAATATCAATCTCTTGTATAGGGGCTGTTATGCCGTTGGCTACCAGTGTCGCGGCGGTTTTAATTCTCGATGGGGAAAAGAACCACTGTGTGGATGATGCGTTTGGTACGCCAAGATTGAAGACATTCGTATTCGTGCTGAATAGATCGGGATTCGCCCAAACAAGGTTATTGAGCGTGAAAAGGCAAACCACGGCCAGAGCTGTAGCTTTTAGCCATAGCCTAAATCTACTTTTTTGCGTAGACATATATTTGGCAGCTAAAAATAATAGTATTAGCATAATAAAAAGTTATATGATTATAACAGAAAGGGGTTGTTAGCACAAGAAATAGTTAGTAACCTTTTTTCTTCTTAACGGATTGTAAGTTGTTGTGGATATTAGTGTTAGGATGGAGAAAAAATAAACCGGGCTCTACTACTTCGTAGATTGAACCCGGTTTATTTATGAGGTAATGACTGGACTGGTTTTATCTG
>JBAROI010000085.1:0-6824 GCA_049642015.1 Candidatus Omnitrophota bacterium
AAGATGTGCGCGTTTTCGGCAGGCATCCGTTCATTGTCATGGATGAAGAAAAGGCATTAGACGTAATAACAGGCGAGGAGGTATCCCGCGACGACCTTCCCGGGAGAGTAGAAGCTTTGCGAGCAGAAGAGGGGCTTCCCCGGGAAACCGAAAGGAAGAAAGAACGTTTTACCCCGAGGTACGGGAGCAAAGAGTTTTATTACGCGGTGAACGCGGAAGGGAAGGTGTTTCTTAATTTCCGCGGAAACTGGTTTCCTACCCGCCACAGTCTTATAAACTCCGAAATAGACCGCAGTGGGGTGATAGTGCGGAGGTTCGACGACAAGGTCGAGACATTGTTTCCCGTCTGGCTTGAGAACATAAGATATCCTTACGGTGATGAGCCCAGAGGTATGACAGAGAAGGACTTTCTCATGGAAACGGAGGTCCTGGAAGAGGTCGAAGAGGCGATACTCAGAGCTTTTGTTTCTGACTGGTACGTAGACCTCGAGGGAAGTTCCGGAGCTGGAAAAACAAGCATTGCGCGCGAGATAGCTCTTCTGCTTGGCCTTCCCGGGTACGCGTTCCAGATGCATGGCGAGCGCGAGATCACTGACATTATCGGAAGCTACCGCGAAGATAACGAAGGCAATGTCTGCTTGAGCAACCGGCCTTTGCCGGTGTCGCGTAAAGAGATCGAAAAGAAGGTCTCGCCGGCGCTTTTAAGAAAGCTCACTACTGCCGGAATCCTTACCTCGAAAGATAAAGGCGGCAAATTCGAATGGGCCACCGGCATCTATACAAATATCGATCTTGGGGGAGCGCTTCAAAAGAAGTTGCCGGACCTGGAAGAAGAGGAAAAAGGACAAATAATTTCTCTTCTGCATTACCGCCAGCCTTTACTTGAATTTCTTACCCATGGCGGCGTTTTTATAGCCGACGAAGGGGCCATAGGGGAGAAAGGACGGGATCTTTTGAGCTGGTTCAGCCGCATAGTAAGCGGGGACGAAGTCATTTCTTTGCACGAGTTCCCGGGGCATGAGCTTAGAGTAAAGGTGCATCCGGATTTCTTTTTTATAATAACGAATAACCTGCCCGAAGAGACGTGCGCGCGGGAACCCTTAAGGAGCGAGATAGCTTCAAACATGCAGGCCATTTACGTGGATGAAGACGAATCAGAGGACACGCTGAAGAGACTGTTCTTATATTTTCTGGGTGAAGACGTGAGCGCGTCCCTCGCGCAGAGAACGGAGATGGCTAATCTGGTCGCCAAGCTTCATTTGACGATCAAGCCGCGCATCGGCAAGGACCTGGGCAAGGACAACAAGGACCGCCATCACATATCCAAAAGGGAGGTACGCCGTATTGCAAGACAGATGCGCAGTCACCTTAAAGAGAATCCGGAAAGTGACGGCACGTACGCTTTTTATAAGGCCTGCAGGATAGTTTATGAAGCGGTCTTTTCGCACAGGGAAGAGCGCGATGAGGTCGTAAAGATGATCCACGGCCTCTTTTCAAAGTCCTGGCCCACGGATACCGGTAGATCCTACAAAGAGCTTAACGCGGAGATCCTTAGCCGTTTCGGAGCCAGCGCTACGGACAGTGAGGCCTGGGTGGAATGGGTGGCTGATGAGCTTCTGAGGCAGGATGAGCCGGTTCTCTTCATAAGCGAATATGGTGCCAGAACCAGGGACATGCTGAAATACGTCACGGATTCAAGAGATGCCGAACTTTCTATAATAGATGCCGCTCCGGAGCACACTGAGCTTGAGATCCTGGGAGGGCTCCTGCCGCATTTCGGCGACCGGCATAAACAAAAACGGCGTTCCCGTTTCGCAAGGGGAAGCATTGCGCGGCACCTGCTTAGAAAAGAAGACCTCGAGAGGTTAAAGGCTTCCGGCCTTGAAGGCCAAAAAGAGCGCATCGTATGGATACGCAACATAGACCAGTGGGATGAAGATATACGTACCGCGCTTAATGGTCTTCTTGAGGATGGATATATCGACATCGAGACCGACGACGGAAGAATAGAACGCTTTTACAAAGACCCCCGGGTTCGTTTTGTTGCCGAAATAAGCTCGGAAACAGCCCGCAGTTTTTCAAGCGCCTTTTTCAACCGCTGGATAAGGATAGGTGTCTCCAGCGAACTGCCCGTTCTCCAGAAAGGCAAAAAGACTTCGGAATTCGAAGAAGTTTTGACCAAAGTGTACGAACTTGACAACCTTGAAGCCCTTTATCTGAATTATATATACAAGGCCGCTCTCAGGTTCGAGGAAAAGGGGATATGGAAGGACAGTTCCGATTATAATATAAGCCCGGAGATATTTTACGCCATAGCTGAATCTATCAGCCTGGCGAAGCGCGAGAACCCGGAGTGGCAGCTTCTCCTGGAAGATATCGCCCGCGTCGGGTACGATCCCCGGGCCGGATTCGGGAAAAAGCCTTCGAGTGATGAAGAAAAGAAGCTGCAGGAGCGATACCTGGCTCTTGTGCGGACAATTTTGATCCAGGAGATCGTCCGGATATTCGGCGCCCAGTTTTCTCTTGCAGCCAAATCCCGGGGGGAAGGCGAAGAAGAATTTGTTTCGGACAGACAGCATTTTATTAACCTGTTAAGCAAAGTATTTAAAGTGAACGAAATTCCCGGGCTGGACGTTTCGATAGTTACCGAGGATGGAACTCTGGATACCGTCGTGAACGGAATAGGGGGCATCCCGATCGAAAAGACGGGCTTTGCCAAGGCGCCAGCGCAGGTCAGCGCAAAGCACCAGGTCTATTATACGCCCCCGGGCCTGCGGGGACTTTCGGCTATCGCCCGCGCCGAGTCGCTTTCAAGATGTGTTGTTTTAGAGGGTATGCCCGGAGGGATCAAGACCACTCTTTCCGGTCATTACGCGGAGATCACGGGAAAAAGATTTTATAAATACCAGACGCATGCGGGAAGCGAGTACACGGATCTTACCATGGATATAGAGCAGACCGAGAAAGGCCTTTTCAGAAAACGGGTAAAAGAGCTGTACAGTTACGTTAAAGAAGGCCATGTGGTTATAGATATAGACGAAGCGAACATTTCGCCCCGGATACTCTGGGTGCTGGAACCCCTGATACGCGGCGAAAGGATCATAAATCCCATTTTTCCCGAAGAAGAGCCGTTTGAAGTCGGCGAAGGCGTCATGGTTGTTTTTACGATCAATCCGTCGACTTTCCCCTCGAGAAAGGAGATCGACCGCAGGCTTACCGACAGGATGATCAAGTGCCAGATGGACCTTCCCGAAAAAGCCGATAAAGAAAGAATAGTCCAGATGTTTTTTGGCGTTCCCGTTAGGGAGACTGGAGCGGTAAGCATTTCGGGCGGAGTCTTCCAGCCAAGAGCCGAAAGGACAACGGGCACACAGTTTCTCCCGGTAACCGAGGAGCCGGCAACGCAAGCCGAAGATAAAAAAGCTCCGGAATTTAAGATAGCGGAAGAGCTTGAAGAGCTGGAGATTGAGGGCTGGGACATGGAAATGAGGGACGGCCTTGAGGTCTTTTCTTCGGAGGAAGACGAGGGGGTCCAGGATGTATTTTCTTTCTTCAAGGGAAAGGAGAAAGAGCGTGCTCATGGTGTCTTTTATCCGGACATCCATCCTTTTACACGATGGCTTTCTCATGATTCCTATGATGAAGGAAGTGGTAAATTTTCGTATGGCTCCGGAAAACAACCCGTTCCCGTGCCCAGGCTTACAGGTATTCAGCTTGAAAAGAGGGTAAGGGAACTGAAAAGGACGCATGATACTTTTAAAGCGGCGATATCCATGGAGCTTGGTAAGGATTGGAAGGTGCTTCCCTCGGCAGGCGCGAATATGCAGATATTAGAGATCGCGTTGGTCGACCAGAGCGGCAATAAGGCAGAAGCCGACATAGAGATAGCCAGGGATTCCGCGGATAACTATTATATCCGCCTTCCCGAGGCAAAGGAAAAGGCAAAGTTTACTGTCTTGTATAATGCCGCGGTCCCCTGGCAGCATTTCGCGTATCCCGTCAAAAAAGGCCTTAAATTCAGATATAGGCAGGATATACCGGAAGAAGTCAAAGAAGCAATGAAAGCTATGGGCTTAACGGGTGAAGAGAGCGATTTCAGGGAAGTCCTTCATAAAATGGAATATTTTTTCAAAGATTTTAAACTTGAAGAGAACGGCATCCGGGATTTCGGCAAATCAGACTTCCTGAATATTATTTATTCAAAATGCGGCGTTTGCCGGCACCGGGCCATGGCTTTTGCGAGAGTGGCCATGGGCATCGGCATGCAGACCAGGCTTGTCCACAGTGAATCGCACGAATGGTGCGAAGTTAAGATTCCAGGTGTTGGATGGATCCGCAGGAACCTTGGAGGGGGTGGAGATCCCAAGAATATGGACCTGAGCTATCTGGCAAGGGAGCAGCATACGCCCCGTGTTTCCGACGACTCTCCGGAACCCCCTGAATATAAAAAGGATATAGAAAAATATGAAAAGCGGATGGAAGAAGCCCTCAAAGAGCAGAAGATCGAACCTTTCATCACAAGCAGGCCGCGGTCAGGCAGTGAAGGAGATCCCGGACATTCTGATAAACAAAGGGAAGAGGCGGAGGAGCATATACAGAAGGCTATAGAGGAAGTAGAAAAAGAGATGGAGAAGACCGCTGTTCTTAAAGACGAGCTTCACGATATCTTTTCCAAGGGCGAAAAAGAGACCGATTTTATTTTCGACCGTATGATAAGGGCCCTCCAGGCCGAATCCAAGACCATCAAAAAAAGGACAAGAAGGGGGGTAGAGATAGATCCCCTGGCGTTCATGCTAAGGAAGATCAAGCAGTTCATCCGCCGCATCAGGCGTCCGAAAATGCGCACAACGGCGGTGTCTGTTCTTATGGATTTCAGCGGTAGTATAAACAAGATAAAGGAACCGATGTCTTTTGCTATAGCTGCCATTGGTAAGAATTTCTGGAGACTTAAGGAGGAAGCCCCGAAACATTTCTATTACGATCTCTCTTCTTACACCGATAAACTCCCGAGGACAATGGTCCGCATGAGCGAGAGGATATCGGAGGAAGAGAACGGGCAGAAGATAATCACCATGGCAAACAGGATAGGAAACGGAGCAAATGATCTCAAGAAGGCGATGGAATACAAACTCACGAATAAAGATAAAACCGGATTCCTTGATCTGCAGGCGGCCCGTGGAGCTAAAACCAAATACATTATCGTGTTTACTGACGGAGAGGATAATGCCATAAAGCGCTGGGGTGTGCCTACAAGTGCCTTCAAGGAAGTCCTGGACAAATACAGGGAAGCCGGTATAGACGTGATCGCGGTCGGGATAGGCCCGGGATCCGCAATGGTACGCGCATTCAAAGGTCCGGGACAGCATTTTATACGCATAAAAGACGACCGCCCCCTTGATATCGCTGAAGCCATAGCGAAGGTTGCCGAACACAAAAGCAGGGGCATGGGCGTTTTTCCCGATGGGGATATTACAGGCTTTCTCCAGATCGGCGAGCCAGGGGCTGTTGCTAGGAGCGATACCAAAGGCAAGGCCTCAAGCCCGGTCGTGAAGAAGATCTTCGCTCCCCATATGACTTTTGATGAATATTCCAAAAACACCGCGCACTGGCTGGAGACGGTATTGTTTACGCTTGCTCCTTTTGCCGCGCTTTCCGCGTTTCTCCTGACCGGCGGCCTGGGTATCTGGGGTTTTCTCGCGGGAGTTCTTGTGTCTAACCTGCTTTTTATTGCCGCGCATATAGGCAACATGAGCCGGGATCCATTCAAAGCTGCCGCCATGAGCATCGGTTCAAGTTCTCTCGGCGGATTGGCTCTTTACGGTTTGTTATGTGCCGGCAGTTCACCTTATATTATGATACCGGCTGCCCTCGGGATGTATTTTCTTAATCGTACGTATCATAAGAAAATAAACCTTGAAGCTACCTCACAGATCATTCCGGAACCGGCGAAGAAGAAAGTTCCGGCAGCGCCTGTTCCGAAGTCTCCGGAGAAACCAAAAGCGAAGAAAAAGAAACCTGAAAGAACTCCGGAAAACGAACATAAAGCAATTGTTGAAAATGCCGATAGTGCTATACGTAAACTTATCCACGCTCTTACAGGCGCGGCTGAAAGGAACGAAAAAGTCGTTATTGCTCTCGATCTTGAAATAGGCGAAGGAAGGATAAATAAACTCTTAAGAGACCTTGTCAGGATACTTCCGACCGTTGAAGACAACAATGAATACCTGAAGAAGTTTTTCAGGAACGTTACGATCTATAAAGGCGAAGGCGAAGTGCTTGCCCGCCGGCTTAACAATATAACCGGCAAGGAAGGCGAAGATGAAAGAGGGCGCACAAATCCCGAAAATATTATAGTAATAACAAAAGAATCCCGCATGGGTCTTTTTGACAGTTTGAAGGGCGAAGCCACTATTGCCGGTATAGACGACAAGGGTTTTCCCAAGACGGCGTATCTGCCGCTTCTTGAAGTTCTGCTATTCGCTGTCAGCAAGCACCTCGGGTGGGAAGAAGATATCAGGGAGCGCTATAAGATGATCTACAACGCTATTCCCTGGGAGGAATTATCCGGCAGCGATAAAAGCGTCCTGTCCGACTTCGGCGAAAAGACTTTTATCATAAGACTTATCCCCGATGCCGAACCTCTCGGTGACGAACTGGACAGAATAATAATGGAAGTCAAGCTCATCCTCTCCCAGGCATAATTTGTACCGTTTGCAAAATCAATCGGCAAAGTGTACCCTTTTTTAAGATTAAACCTGTCTCGCATTAGATATAAATATTGCAGAATCCATTCCGTATGATATACTTATCCCGTTGATTTTTAC
>JBAROI010000086.1:0-1848 GCA_049642015.1 Candidatus Omnitrophota bacterium
TTGTCTATCTGGATCTTTTTCTCCCCCAGCCCCCGCGTCTTATCTTCAAGCGCTTTATTCATGATGGCGAGGATGTCCTTTTCTTCAAGGGGCTTGAATTCAAAGACCTGACTTCTTGAAAGAAGGGGGGAATTGACAGTGAAAAAGGGGTTTTCCGTCGTCGTCCCGATCAGTATCACATTGCCCTCTTCTACTTCGGGCAGGAGAACGTCCTGCTGGGCCTTGTTGAACCTGTGTATTTCGTCCAGAAGCAGTATGGTCTTCTGGCCGTTAAGTGTTTTTTGCTTCTTCGCCGCATCGGTGATCTGGCGTATTTCTTTAACGTTGCTGGAAACGGCGTTCGTCCTGATAAAGCGGGCGCCTGTTTTCTTCGATATCACCATGGCGAGCGCCGTTTTACCCGTTCCGGGAGGGCCGTGGAATATAACCGAGCTTATCCTGTCCGCTTCTATCGCCCGGCGCAGAAGTTTTCCCTCGCCCATGATGTGCTCCTGGCCGTAGAAGTCTTCCGCCTTTTCCGGACACATCCGCACCGGCAACGGCGCGTCTTCCCTTGCTTTTATGCCGTTCTCAAACAAGTCCATGATTTTTATTTTCACCTTTTGATGTCTATTAAAAAAGAAAGGCCGGAATGCATCTCCGGCCTAAAACCCCGTCAAGCCGTGAGCAGATGGAGAATTCTTGACCTGGTATTCCCAGGTGGGCGCCCTCCTGAAAGCCTCTCGAGGCTACCAGAGTTAGACTCCCGAACTAATAGTGTTGGTCAAATTCTCAATTAGCCCGCCACACAAACCTGACAGGAAACTCTACCTTCATTATAGCACTTCGCCAGATGCATGGCAACAGGATTTACCGGAAGGAAACTTGCAATTTTTTCTTGAGAGCTTCTTTGATCTTCGCGTGAGCGGCTTCGGTCTCTTCTTCTGTTATGGTCCGGTCGTCAAGGCCGTACTCCATGCTGAAGGTAAGACTCTTTTTATCGGCAGATATCTTGTCTCCCTCGTAAGTGTCCACGAGTTTGACGTCCCGGATCATTTTTTCGCCCGCCCTGGCGATGGTCTTAAAGATCTCTCCGGCGGCTATCGGTTTATCGCAGAGAATAGAGACGTCCCGCGATGAAGACGGAAAACGGGTTATAGATTTATAATGGTATTCCAGATCTGTTCTGTCGTAAAGGCTTGCCAGTTCTATCTGGCAAGCGTACACCGGTTGTTTTAGGTCGTATTCCCTGAGGATCCTGTCGCTGACTTTTCCTAAAAATCCGATAGGGGCGCCTTCTCCCTTGATGCTTACAGCCGCGCAGGATTCAAGCCTTTCTATTTCCGTAGCGTTAAATTCCGCTTCGAGCCTTAATCCGGAGAACAGCGCCTCGACCGCCCCTTTCAGTTCGTAAAAATCGTTTTCTTTCTCGGCCTCTTGCCAGCTTTTCCTTGCCAGGCCCGTCATCCCGATGCACAATACAGACGTTTCGCTGAACGTCTTTCCTTTCTGCGCATAGATCTTTCCGATCTCCGCCAGCCTTAGATCTTTATTATTACGGTTCACGTTATACGAAATGGCCCGGAGCATACCGTCCAGAAGATGTGGGGTCATGATCTTTTGTTCCTCGGAAAGAGGGTTCTTGAGCTGCACCGTGTTTCCTTTTGCAACGGCGGCAAACCTGGCCGCCGCCGGGGCGCTTATCAAGCTGTAGGTCATGATCTCGTCCAGTCCGAGGGCCAAAAGAGTGTTCCGGATCTTTTCTTCGACCAGCCTTGAATGCCCTTTTCTTTTTGCCTGAAACAGCAGTCTGGTCGTCGTCTCGGGGACATTGTCGTACCCGACTATCCTCGCCATCTCTTCGATAAG
>JBAROI010000097.1:0-2236 GCA_049642015.1 Candidatus Omnitrophota bacterium
CCCCTGACGGACGCGCAGATCAGCTCCCTGCTGAGGACGTTTAGGGAGGACGCGGATTTTGAAACAAAAGAACTAATTGAAGAGAACGTTAAGTTCCGCGGAGCCCTGGAAGAAGGGGAGAAGGTCATGCACGTTCCCCAGAAATGCGGCTCTAACGGTAACCCCGGAGGCGTCCTGGACGCTCTTGTCTTTAATTATGATGAAGCCGAAAAAAGGGGAGCGGCTCTTGACGGGTTAAGTTCTACCTACAAGGTAGAAGAAGCCGATGTAGACAATGAAATAGTGCATCTTAATAGTGCATACATTCCAATGCGGTACAGGCAGGAAAAGAATGCCGAAAGAGGAGGAGCTTCTGTAAAAGTAGCAGAGACCTTTATTACTTTTATAGATGTTTTAACAGATTTCGTAACAATAGAGTCCGGCGCTGATAGTGCGGCTGTGCAATTGAAGAGTGCTTATGATGCGCACATCAAAAATTACAAAATGGGCGCGGACAAGGGCGAGAGCATACGCAACGGATTCAGGCACGCGATCCATGTGCTGGATAAGGGCTATAGAATAGGCGGCGGTGAAGTGGTACAGGAGAAAGAAAAGCTAAACAGATCCGTCACGCGCGCGAAAATTGATACACATCAGGAAAATATGATGCATCTTTCAATTAGGATTGTGCATAGCGCGATGAGAAGCATTAAAGGGGATAAATACACCGCGCGTTTCGCCATGTGGAACTGGCTCGAAGAAAATTATCCAGAAACGGAAGACGGAAGAGGAGAGGCGGGAGACCTGGCCGAAAAAATAATAAACGAAATATGTCTTCAACTTGATCTTGAAGAGATCGTCTTTGAAGGGCTCGACGAACTTGTTGAACAGGCAAAAAGACAAAATAAGGATATCATTGTTGCCTCTGAAACTACCATAAGGGATGAGTTGAGGATGGTCGCGCTGGTCGAAAAGTACGGTATTAAGAATTTTTTGGCCGATGAAGGGTCGACGTTCGAACATGTGGTTATTTTGGCTGCGGACAGAGGTGCGATATGTCTCTTTGGTCTTCACGAGATCATTCTTGAAGAGTTTGCGAAAACCGGAAAAGAGGCATCGATGTTCACCTCGGAAACGGGCCATGAAGGTTTTATACTCTTTAAAGAGCAGACAAGCGACAGGGACGTTATAAGGGATTTTAGGAAAAGGACTGTAATAGGTAAGTCCCTGGCAAGGTTTTATGCCGAAAGAGAGAGCAAAACCCCTAGGGATTTGGCGCTTACACGTGACGGCAAAGGTTTTCTTGTTTATGCCAATCTGGACCTTGATGTTGAGGATCCCGTCGCGGTCCTTTCAGAAATGTATAAAAAAGGCGCCAATGGCGTAGCGCTTACCAGGACCGAATACCTTTACGACAAACAGAGTTCTCCGGATCTTGAAACTCAGATGAAGCTGTACTTTGATCTTGCCAATCTTTCAGACAAAACCATTACCTTAAGGACGTATGACAAAAGACACGACAAAGAGTGCAGCTCTCTTCCGGACGTCGATGAAGTTTACAGTTTTGATTATTATCATACGGTGCCCGGGCGAGATGCCCTGAAAACACAGCTTGCGGCTATCCTTGCGGCTTATGCGAAGTCGAAACAGAAGCCGAAACATAAGAACCTTAGAGTGATGTTCCCGATGATAGAGACCCTGGAAGACATGAAGTTTGTCCGGGATGTGCTTGATGAAGCAAAAGCGGAAGTTCTTAGGAGATTTAATGATATCAAGCCCGACGCGTGGGAAGACATGCCTATAGGCATCATGGTGGAAAATAAGGAGATCATGGAGCCGACAGAGCATGATCCCTCGTTGACAAATCTTGAAGAGATTCTGAACAGCGATTTAGTCAATATAAGCTTTGTAAGCATAGGAACTAATGACCTTATCTCAAGCGTAAAAGATACCCCCAGGGATAAGATCAGAAACCATCATTTTGACAAGGAGATCCTCGGGATAATAGAAGAGGCCATAGCCACCGCGAAAAAAAGCGGTATAAAGGATATGTCGATCTGCGGCGACGTTGCCCGTTTCGACAAGACCATACTTTTCAGCCTTCTTTTCCTCGAGAAATACGGGATACAACTGGTGCCCGGAGTTGCGGGTGATATGGTCCCGGAAGTGAAAACAAAGATAGAGTTTACCGATGCCGGTAACGCCTGCCGCCTTTTTGCGGACTGGGAAAATATGTCCGAAGAGAGAATGAATCGTA
>JBAROI010000105.1:0-21367 GCA_049642015.1 Candidatus Omnitrophota bacterium
GGCTTGTTGTGACGTAGGTGCCGGCGATCTTCTCGGAGTCTCCCTGGGAGTAGTTGACTCCGGTGGTTATGGTCGAGTCCACCGTCCCCCACTGGCTGTCGACCACGGCTGTTGTGGTGTATCTTCCTGCTATGAGCGAGGGGTCGCCCTTCTGGTAGTTCTCTCCAACGGTTATCTGGTCATGGAGGATACCCCACTTGTCATTGGCCGCTGTCGTGACGTACTTGCCGGCTATTTTATTCTCGTCGCCCTGGACATAGTTTATGCCGCTGGTGGTCGATTCCCGGACAGTACCGAATCCGTCGATCGTTGTTGCCTCAGTCGTATACCTGCCGCCTATAAGATCCTCGTCTCCCTTCTGGTAGTTCTCGCCCGTCGTTATCTGGCTTTCCAGTATGCCGTATTCATTATTGACAGCTGTCGTGATATAACCTCCGGCTATCATCGCCTCATCGCCCCTGACGTAAGATACGCCGCTTGTGACCGATTCCCGGACAGCGCCGTATCCGTCTATAAGGGTCGCCTCGGTCGTATACCTGCTGCCAATAAGGTTCTCGTCGCCCTTCTGGTAGTTATCTCCTGTAGTCACCTGATCCGTTAACGTTCCATACTCATTATTTACCGCCGTAGTCGTATAGACGCCGGCTATCTTCGCCGTGTCACCCTCAATGTAATTTACTCCGGTGGTGATCGTCCCGAGGATCACGCCGAAGGGGTCTATTTCATCAGCTACCGTAGTATATACACCGGCTATGAGGTTTTCGTCTCCCTTCTGGTAATTCTCACCTGTCGTTGTCTGGTCTATAAGAGTGCCGTGAATACTGCTAATGGCTACCGTTTTATAGCTTCCTCTGACGTCCTCGAACTTCCCGGTCGCCGGATCATAATCGCGTCCGTTGATCCCTTCTGTGATGCTTTCGCGGATCACACCGAACTCGTCTATCTGCATAACGCCGGCATCAAAGCTTGAAGCTACGCTGCTATTGTTCGAAGTGGTATATACGGCGCTTATGACCTGGGTGTCCACTGCACCGTCACCGTCCATATCAAGATGGTTATAACTCGTCCCGACGGTCAACTGTTCTACCAGGGAGCCAAAGTCATCATAATCCGCCGTAGTCATGTAAACGCTCATCACCGCTTCATCAGGCGTGCCGTAATCCCTGTAACTTTCGCCTGTAGTTGTGCTGCTTGTCTGGACTCCGTATTCATTGTTATAGGTAACAGTCGTACTTACTCCGGTGATCTTTGCCGGGTCCTGTTCGAAATACTGTTTCCCTACCGCCAGGGTATTTTCCAGTGTCCACTTGTGGTCCTGCCGGTAATTGTGGGTCGTCTCTCTCGTAAGAAGGCTTGAGTCATCAAGAGGCAGACCCTTAATGTCGTACGTGCGCGTTATATTCGTTCGGTTGTCGTCGTGGTAAACGTATTCGGTCCTGGATACAGCTACCGGTATGCCGGTTTCTGAATTGTACTGATAGCCATACGAATACTCGACGATCTCTTCGCCCTTCTCACCGGCGTAGAGTGATTCCGACGTCAATATGCCATAATGATTGAGCGAGTCGGTCTTTGTAAGCGCTTCACCGACGAGAAGGTTATCCTGGTCATCAGGACGCGTGTACGCCTCGCCGTAATAGTAACGGGTGGTCTGCGTAACGTTCTGGTTGCGGTTAAAAGATTCGTTATAATCGACTACTTCTTCGCCCTTTATCCTTTTGTCGAACCTGTAATACGTTATGCCCGTCAGCTGGCCCTCGTGTCCTACAAGATACCCGTTTGCTCCGGTCACGGCATCATGCGTAACCTCGCCCCTGTAGTTGACCGTCTTTGAATTCCTGTCGTCCTCTCTTGCCTGGTCAGCGCGGAGGTTACCTGCCTCGTAATAATAGACCGTGGTCCCGGTGATCACATTATCCGCCCCGTAACGCTCGATCAAGTCCACCACTTCTTCTCCCTTTAGCCTGTCGGTGTAATTGTAATACGTAACGCTTGCCAGTTTGTCTTCTTCGGAATCTATGATGCCGTCTTTCCCGGGAGAGTCATCAATTTTTACATCGTCCACTTCCGAAGCATCTATGGCTTCGTGATACGCGACCGACCGGCACATCACGTCATTGGGACCTGCTTCGCTTGCTCTTAAAAGTAAAAGATCGTCACCGTACAGGTAAACGGTTGTCTGTGTCAGGGTGTCTTTTGAGTTAAAGTTTTCGCTGTAATCAGTGACCTCTTCGCCCTTGATCCTGTCAGTGTAGTCGTAGTATGTGATGCTGGATACATCGCTTTCATAGGCGTCAAGTATGCCGTTATTGTCTGCGTCTTCAACTGTGGGATCGATCACGCCGCGGTAGGTGACACTGCGGCTCATACAGTCATCCGCACCTGCCGCCATGGCTCGTTTCAGGCTTTCTTCATACAGGTAAACGGTAGTATTCGTCACCTCTCCTTTGGAATCGTACTTTTCGGTGTAGTCGGTGACCTCTTCGCCCTTGATCCTGTCAGCATAATCGTAATATGTGATACTGGATACTTCATTTTCGTAGTCATCAAGAATACCGTCGTTGTCCGTGTCGAGGCCGTCCAGGTGGCCATCGCTATCCAGATCCTCGCCATCATCAAGAACACCATTGCCGTTGATGTCTTCGATCGTCGTGTCCACTTCATCGCGGTAGGTGATGCTGCGGCTCATCCTGTCATCGGCGCCCGCGTACTTTGCTCTTTTGAGGTCTGACTCATACAAGTAGACCGTCATGTTGGTGATATCCTGGCTTGAGTTATATTTTTCGCTGTAATCGGTGACCTCTTCCCCTTTCATCCTTTCGGCATAATCATAGTACGTGATGCTGGACAAGCCACCCTCAAGTAACATATCGATCGCGCCGTCACCGTCGGTATCTGCCCCATCGATGATCCCGTCATCGTCGGTATCCAAAGCATCGTCTGGCATACCTAATAGTTCGCCGCGGTAAGTAACGCTCCGGCTCATCCTGTCATCGGCGCCGGCGTCCCGTGCCCTGTTGAGGCCCGATTCATACAGGTAGACCGTTGTGTTGGTGATATTCTGGTTGGAATCATATTTCTCGGTGTAGTCGGTGATTTCCTCGCCCTTTAGCCTGGCAATACCGCTACTATGCTGTATGTTGTTGTAGGTTATACTGGCAAGCTTGTCCATATACGCATCGATGATCCCGTCGCCGTCAGCATCCACCGCCTGGAGATCGTCCAGTCTGCGCCTGTAAGTCACGCTGCGGCTCGTGCGGTCTTCAGCGCTCGCTTCGCTCGCCCTCTTGAGATCTGATTCATAAAGATAAATAGTCGTATTGGTAACGATCTGGCTTGAGTTATATTTCTCGGTGTAGTCGGTGACTTCCTCGCCTTTGAGTCTTGAATCGTAATCAAAATACGTGATGCTGGACAAGCCGCCCTCAAGTAACATATCGATCGCGCCGTCACCGTCGGTATCTGCCCCATCGATGATCCCGTCGCCGTCGGTATCCAAAGCATCGCTTGGCATCCCTAACAGTTCGCCGCGGTAGGTCACGTTCCGGCTCATCCTGTCATAGGAATCGGCGTCTTGTGCTCTCGCCAGAACGTCTTCATAAAGATATACCGTGGTCGTAGTAACTTGCTGGTTGGAATTATACTTCTCGGTGTAGTCGGTGACTTCCTCGCCTTTCAGTCTGGCAACACCGTTACTGTCCTTAAGATTGTTATAAGTAATGCTGGCGAGTTTATCCTGGTAATCGTCCAGTATGCCATCGCCGTTCACATCAAGGCCGTCCAGGTGGCCGTCATTGTCGACGTCCTCGTCCACATCCAGATTGCCGTCACCGTTAATATCTTCGCCGTCGTCCAGAATGCCGTTACCGTTAAGGTCTTCATCCACCAGGTCAAGGATCCCGTCTCCATCGACGTCTTCGATCGTCGCGTCTATTTCACCGCGGTAGGTGACACTACGGCTTGTACGGTCTTCAGCGCTGGCTTCTTTCGCTCTTCTAAGGTCCGATTCATACAGGTAGACTGTCGTGTTAGTGACCTGCTGGCTTGAGTTGTATTTTTCGGTGTAATCTGTGACCTCTTCGCCTTTTGTCCTGTCGGCGTAATCATAGTACGTGATGCTGGACAAGGCGCCCGTAAGGAATATATCGATCACGCCGTCGCCATCGGTATCTGCCCCATCGATGATCCCGTCACCGTCGATATCCAAAGCATCGTTTGGCATACCCAAAAGCTCGCCGCGGTAGGTAACACTGCGGCTCATCCTGTCATAAGCGCCTGCAGCCTGGGCCCTTTTGAGGTCCGATTCATACAGGTAAACCGTTGTGTTGGTGATATCCAGATTTGAATTGAATTTCTCGGTATAATCGCTTACTTCCTCGCCTTTTTCCCTGGCGTCAAAATGAAAATATGTTACGCTGGCCAGTTCTGCATCCAGTAGCATATCGATCACTCCATCGCCGTCAAAATCGATCCCATCAATAACACCGTCCCGGCCCGGGTTGCCGTCAATATCGATCAGATCCACGGCATAATCGAGGAGCTTACCTTCGTAGAATGTCGCGCCCATTTCATAACCTATAAGCTCACCGGTTGCCGTAGAATAGACACATGCTATTTCTATCGTCGTATCGTCGCCATCAGTATCGTATCCGTCAACGATGCCGTCCTCTCCGGGGTTTCCATCGGCATCAAACAGGTCTAATGCCAGATCAGGCGCATCTACCGTCCCGCGATAAGTGACGCTACGGCTCATGCAGTCGTCGGACCCGGCTTCAGAGGCCCGCAAGAGCCCCACTTCATAAAGAGAGATCGTCGTTGAGACTATTTCCTGCCTGCTATTGTACTTCACCGTGTAGTCGGTGACTTCTTTTCCTTTTTCGCGTCCCTCGTAATGAAAGTAGGTTATGCTGGCCAGCTGGCTCTCGTAGCCGTCGAGTATGCCATCATCATCGGCGTCGAGCGCCTCCGGGTTAACTTCACCGCGGTACATCACGCTCTTTGACATCCTGTCGATCGCTTCCGATTCAGAGGCCCTTTTGTCTCCTTCGTAGTAATAGATCGTAGTGCCGGTTATTTCTTCACGCGTGTTCCGCCTTATCGTGTAATCGGCCGTTTCCTCCCCTTTAAGTCTTCCTTCGATATAGTAATAAGTAGCTGATTTTTCTTTCGCATCGGCAGCGATGTTGCCGATCTCATCGACCGCGTCACCCCAGTAAGTGACCGACTTTGACATCGGATCCCTGTAGTTTGCTTCACTGGCCCTGAGCTCGGCCTCCCCGTAGTAATAGACCGTCGACTGTATCACGCTGCCGTTGGCATAAGTTTCGGTAAAGTTCAGCACTTCTTCACCCGGCAGGCGGTGTTCGATATCGTAATAAGCTATACTGGAAAGACTGTCCAGGTAACCGTCAAATATACTGTCCCCGTCGGCGTCGGCGGCATCGGGGTCGACTTCGTACCGGTAAGTCACGACCCGTCCTTTTGGATCACGGTAATCCGCGTCTTCCGCCCGGTTACCGCCGCGGTAATAGTTGATTATCGTCGAGGTTATATCGCCGTCCTTATCCATGTTGACGGTATAATCCGCGACTTCCTTTTCGTTCTCGCCCACGAAATAGGTAATGCTGGTTATTCTTCGCGACTGGCCGATTATCCCGTCGCCGTCCACGTCGTCTATAATACCATCGCCATCAGTGTCAAAATCCGCCCCCAGCTTCCCGTCGCCGTCCAGGTCCTCATCCGCGTCCAGTACGCCGTCCGAGTTTATGTCCCATTCTATGTCCTTGGTGTCGTAACTGGTCAATTTCCTGAGGGCCTTTGTCACGTCATCGTCTTCGTAATAGAAGTCCTCGCATGAGGTGGCCTTCCCGGTCTCTTTGTTGTAGTTGACCTTTCGCGTGACTTTATTGTTCTCCTTATCCCCCTCGAAGAGCGCCTCTTCGACAAGTATTTCCTGGTCATTCCAGATGTAATACTTGAGCGTTCTTGAAATCGCGTCACCCGCGTATTCGTAGTCGGTC
This sequence comes from Candidatus Omnitrophota bacterium, assembly GCA_049642015.1. GTDB lineage: Bacteria > Omnitrophota > Gorgyraeia > Tantalellales > Tantalellaceae > JBAROI01. The sequence continues at coordinate 6,021 of JBAROI010000105.1, forward strand.
CGGTATTTTGGCTGGTAGGTGCCTGATGCCGGATCTTGTACGTACCCGGAAAGAACGTGGTCTATCTTTTCTTCCCCCTTTCCGCCTAAATATACCGCCTCTTTGATCTTCCTGTCATCAAGAGGACCGTCTTCATCTTCGTAGCCAACCCAGTAATCCAGGCCGGTCTCTTCATCCTTCTCCTGTTTCGCTGATGCCTTCCAGGTATCTATGTTGATAGGCGGGTGACGCGTTATATCATAAGTATCTATCTGACTCAAAACGTCCTGATTGTACTCAAGGTCATTGAAAAGGTGAGGATCTATTAAATCATCGGGTTCCGTCAAAGTGTATTCGGTCCGGCCGCCGCCTCCGCCCCCGCTCTGTTTCTTTTTCAGGGGCATATCTTCTTCTTCCTCTTTTGGCCCTCTCATGAGTTGGCCGACCATTTCTTCCGTGCCCGTTCTCTGTCTTACAAGGTCTTCGTGTTTTTGCTGGGCGCGCATAAGATTTTTTGGACCCATCCGGCCCATCCGGTCGTGTTCGCGGCTATCTGGGAGGACTTCTTCGGCAACGCCGCCGGCTCTTTTGTAACTGTAGATATCGGCGATACCGAGCTGCTGGAATAGAAAAACAAATGCTACAAAAAAGGCTATGACTTTAAGCCATAGCCTCTTGGTGCGGTTGGTCTGCACCTCGATAATGCTTACCGAGTGCATATAATCATGGCCCGAATAATAATACTTAGCGTCTTTATTATTCGCACTACCATAGCCTTCCTTTTTTGTATTATCTCCCGTATCCATTTTCGGCACCTACCAACCAGAACTTTCTTTCACGAATCTATAATACTTTTTAAAACTTTTTATTTAGCACCCAAAAAAAAATCCTACTTATTATACATTAAAAGGCAGGGATAACACCCTGCCAGCGTTTTCTGTTCCTTATCATTTCTTGTAAGTGTGTTTATTCATACTATTATATATATATTTATTTATATTGCCTCTTTAAGTTTAGCACGCCCACGTGGAGATTTCCACAAATTTCAGCGAACTTTTGTTTTTTTAACATTTATTTCCCCTTTTTTAACCCTTTCTTAATTTTTCATTTTTTAAAAAATCCACCTATCGTTTTATATTTAAAGAAGTTATAAATATTAGATTGTGATCCGCTGCGGCGGGCGTCGACTTTTAAAAAAAAGTTGGCGTCCGTCGCAGCAATCGGTAGCTGGTAGGCTTTAACCGACTTTTTAGACCACATTTTTCCACCCCCGTAGCGTCGATCCTGGGGATGAAAATCTTGACCGGTAGCTGGTAAGCTTTCCCAGTCAGAAAAATGCGCACCATATATAAGGAATATAATATATATTATCAAAGAACAACTTTTTTTCTATTTTTTGGATCGGGTCTGTGATGGGCGGCCTTGTCGACCGCCCATCACAGCAATCGGTAGCTGGCAGGCTTTGACCGATTTTCCCCGATTTTATTTTTCTTTTGCGGCGGGCGTGCTTTCTGGCGTCGCGTCACGCCCGCCGCTGCGACCGGTAGCTGGTAGGCTTTGAACCAGTCGCTGAAACAACTGGTAGCTGGTAGGCGCCCAGTTGCCCAAACTATATATTAAAGAGCGAGATCAGTTTCAATTACTGAATCTATAAATTCGCGAACCTGTTTGCCTATGTTCTGCGCCTTTATGCGAATGAAGTTAAGCATGCCTTCCAGCGCGCGTTCGAGATCCATGATCGTAGCTTCGGAGCACGCCACAGTCATAACCGTCGGCTTTGTCTTGACCGCAAGCCTTGTCAGGATGCTTGCCAGGTTCAATGTCGGCAGCATGTCCCCCTGCCCTTTTATGTTCACAGCTTCATCACCCGGATTCACGACCAGGTAATTAAATACGTTCGTCCTGCCCTCCTTCTTTCCCGTCCTGTAATATTCTCTTACAGCCGGCGCGTCGCTTTCGGTCAGCGCCAACGCCACAAGAGAACGATCGATGGTTATGCTTCTATCCGTTTCGATCTCTCCAATTCCCACATTAAAGGCTTCAATTATGTTCGTATGTATCCTTTCATCATACGCTACGATCTGAACCTTAGCTGCATCATCTCCAAGAGCGCCACGCAAGTCAGCTTCGCTAGCCTTATCAACAACGATAACATGCCGGACGACGTCACCTTTAAACGTCTGCACCTCTGCGATTATCTGCTCTATCACTTTATCATCATCAAGATGGCCTTTTCTAAAGTCAAATCCTGATATCACGGGCTTATCGGAGCTGCCTGCTTCTTTCAGGATCTCAGCGAGGTATATCTGCAATTCCTGCGCCGACATAGCAGCCCTATCCCTATCAGAAAGACTCTTCAGGTCTTTATACCTCGCCCGGGAGCGCATCCACTGGACCATCAAGCTCATATGTTCGGCCGAGACCGCGGACGTAAGCTCTTCTTCAGGCGCGACGAGAACCGCCGGTTTCATGACCGGAGGCGCGACCATACTGGGAACTGCGGGAGCCACAGGAACTTCGCGCACCACGGGCCGCGCAAAGTGTTCAGCAAGTTCCATCATTTCCATGCGGCCTATCTTGCCTCTTTCGATCCGGAGTCCTAATTCCACTTTTTCAGGATGTATAAAGGCCATGATCTTCCTGAGAGCTATCCTATCGGCGCCGACCAGTTCATCTATGCTATCCTTAAGTGTATCTATATTCGCTCTCGCCTCGGTTACGGTGACAAGATCATAAAGGGCCGCCGTAATAGCTTTTTCAGAATCACTGTGCAATATACAGCCGGCCTCACTGTACCTGGCCCATTCGGCAAGGACCTTAGGCAGAGTCGCGAGGGGCTCTGTCTTCAGCTTCTTCATGATGTCCGGCGTCAACCTGAGCGTGCCTTTCCTGAAATCATCCCTCACGCCGTTCTGCACCTCAAGCACAAGTTTATCGTCCGTGCTCTTCTTTATTCTGATCCCCACGTCAAACGTGAAGAGCGCTTCCTCTACTTCGTAAAGCGCGCTCGGCATCTTGCCGGTCCGCATGGCTACCGCCACGTCCACGGGCAAGTTGCCGGAGAGAGTAAGTTCTACGCCTTCGACTTTTAGCAATTCCTCCAGCGGAGCGCGCAGGGCTTCCGGCACGTCCTTCTCGATATCGATAGAGATCCTTGAAGCGCCTATCGTCCTGACCTTTTCCTTCACTGTGTCCAGGAATTCATTGAACAAGTCGTACGCCTGTGCCGTGGTAGAGGCAACTTCCTGGCTGGAATTGTATTTTTCCGTATAGTCGCTCACCTCCTCGCCTTTGTTCCTGCTGTCAAAGTCGAAATATGTTATGCTATCCAGCTGGTCCTCATACCCGTCAAGAAGGCCGTCTTTTCCGGGATTTCCTTCCTTGTCAACTATGTCCGGAGCTTCCGGATCGACCCACCTGCGGTACGTCACCGTGCGGCTCATGCGATCGGAAGAGGTTGCTTCCTCGGCCCTTTTAAGTTCTGCCTCGTACAGATTGATCGTTGTAGACACAACCTGGAGTTGCGTATTGTACTTCGCGGTATAATCGCTTATTTCTTTCCCTTTTTCGCGTCCTTCATAATGATTATAAGTAATGCTGGCAAGTTTATCCTGGTAGCCCGTAAGAACTACTATCGCGTTGCCTTCAGCGTCCTGGACGACAACTCCGGCTGTTTCCGGATCTACTTCCCCGCGGTAGGTTACGGTTTTTGACATCCTGTCCATCGCGTCTGATTCCGAAGCCCTGTTATCGCCTTCGTAATAATAGAACATCGTGCTGACTATTCTTTCGTTCGAATTGCGCTTGATCGTATAATCAACCGTCTCCTCTCCCTTGAGCCTTGCTTCAATGAAATAATAGGTCGCCGATTTTTCTCTCGCGTCCGCCCTTACATTGCCATCCGCATCAAGCACGTCCCCTCCCCAGTATGCCACCGATTTTTTCATGGGCAGCCTGTAGTTCGCTTCAGAGGCGCGGACTTCATCCTCGCCATAGTAATAAACCGTCGTTTGGGCCACAGTGCCCCTTGCAAAGGTTTCGGTATAATCAAGAACTTCTTCACCGGGAAGGCGATGTTCGGTATGGTAATAGGCTATACTGGAGAGTTGGTCTTCGTATCCTGTCAAGATTCCGTCGGCATTAAGCGGAGAATCTGTATCTACGTCTCCGCGGTATGTCACAACCCGTTCTTTCGGATCGCGGTTATCCGCGGTTTCGGCCCTTTCGCCGTCTTTGTAGTAATTTATCACAGTTGAAGTCGTTGCCCCGTCTTTATCCAGATTTACCGTGTAATCTGCTATCTCTTTGTCTTTTTCGCCCACCATATACGTTATACTGAGAAGCCGCCCCTCGGCTTCGAGTACCGCCAGGTCCTGTTTCTCTTCGTCCGTTACTGTGCCATCGCCGTTCGCGTCCCAGTTAACGTTCTTGGTATCATAGCTGCGCGTCTGCCTGAGGGGCTGGGCTATATCGCTTTCCGTCCCTTCACCGTAAAAGAAATACTGGACCGAACTGGGATTTTCCAGGTCGTCCTTGCTGTAATTCGCCCGCCAGACGATCTTGTTGTCGTCCTTGCCGCCCTCGAAAAAGGATTCCTCGACCCTTACGCTGGTATCGCCCTCGTCTTTTCCCCAGATATAATATTTGATCATTTTCTTTATCGCGTCGCCTTCATATTCATAGTCCGTCCGGAACTTGGGCTCATATAGATTGGTATTTGGATTGAGGACATACCCGGAATAGACTTTCTCGATCTTCTCTTCTTCCTTGCCGCCGAAATAAACGGCTTCTTTTATTTTTCTGTTGTCCTCCGGCGATTTTTCATCCTCGTATCCTACCCAGTAATCAAGGCCGGTCTTCTCGTCTTGTTTTTTTTCAGCTTTTTCTTTCCAATAATCAAGGTCGATCGGCGGATACCTCGTTATATCGAAGGTGTCGATCTGCTGGAGGGCACTGGTGGTTTCGTCGTGGATGAGGTCGTTGAAGTTGTGTGGATCATTGACGTCGTCGGGTTCGGTCATCGTGTAGTTTACTTGTCCGCCTCCGCCGGCTCCGCTCTTTTTCTTCTTTAGCGGCATGTCCTCTTCTTCCTCTTTCGGTCTTCTCAAGAGCTGCCCTACCATGTCTTCTTTGCCCATTCTCTGGCGGATAAGTTCTTCGTGTCGTTGCTGGGAGCGTTGAAGGTTTTGGGGTCCCATTCTTCCCTGCTTGTCATATTCATCAGAGGTAGGAAGGACTTCTTCGGCAACGCCGCCGGCTCTTTTGTAACTGTAGATGTCGGCGATACCGAGTTGCTGGAATAGAAAAACAAATGCTACAAAAAAGGCTATGACTTTTAGCCATAGCCTCGAAGTTTTATTGGTTTGCACCTCTATGATACCCACAGGGTGCAAGTGCCCATCATAGTAATAGTGTGTATTGCCCCCTTTGTCATTACTACTATTAGTATTATTTTCTGTAGTATTATCCTTATGATCCATTTGGGCACCTACCAGCTACCAGTACTTATTTAGGCCGTGGGAAAATACTTTTTAAAACTCTTTAGTTACTTATCAAAAAAAGAGGCAAAACAAGATTTTCCGCACACATTTGCCTTTATTGACGCCAGTAGTAGTATACCATTAAATAATATGTATAGACAAGGGATTTTGGGCTAACTTTTTAAAATTTTACTTTCTAACGGATTTTCCGGGTTTTTCGCTTCCTATCCCCTTTTAAATAAAACACTTCTGGGGGGTAATTTTCTGCACTTTTTGATGCACTTCCACCCAAAACACGGAAAACACTAACTTTAGGAGGAAAATTATTAATACTAATTTAACGAAATATTAACATTTCTCTCCTGACCAAAATCAACCAGGTTGAATTAATTTTCAGGCGGGAGTTTTTCTTTGCGTTTTTTCCAGAATTTGGGCCATTGTCTAGTCTTGATGAAGTTCACGATGAAGTTCAAAGCAAGATTGTAGAGCATTTTCAGCGTTGCTAAAAGGTTTTTCGGTTGTAATGCTTCTTTTACTATTTGTCCAAATTGTTCGAAGATAGAATAGATCGCCGGTACCAGAACCAGCGTAAGAGGTGTCGCGAAAAGAAGTCCGCCGATAACAGTAACCGCGAGAGGGTTCCACAGATTCGATCCTTCACTTTTATCCAGGGCCATCGGCAAGAGACCCATAACGGTTGTGGCCGTTGTCATCAAAACGGGGCGTAGCCTGTCCCTTGCCGCCTGCATGAGAAGTCTGAAAAGATTTGTTCTGTCTTTCTTGAGTTCGTTCGCGTGGTCTACAAGTATGATCCCGTTGTTCACTATTATCCCGGCTAACATCATCATACCTATAAGGGCGCCCATTCCTATGGAAATACCCGTAATGTAAAGCCCCCCTATCGCCCCTATCGTCGCCAACATAACCGTCACCATAATGATAAACGGCTGCCTGTAAGATTCAAATATGGAAGCCAGTACCAGATATATGAGTGCCAGGATAACAGCGATCGTTAGGGCGAATTCCCGTTGGGTCTTGACGAGAGTCGGATAATCTCCCCCGACCTCATAAAAATAATCTTCAGGCAATTTAAGGTCCGCGAAGTTTTCTTCGAGCTGCCCCACGGCTTTTCCCAGGGGCAGCTCACCTATGTTTGCGCTTACCTGGATCATACGCGCCCTGTTCTTTCGCCATATTTCGCTCGGCCCAAGGCCGTATTCAAAATCCGCCAGCTGTTCAAGTATGACCCTGTCGTCCCCCGCCCTGGAAATGGTCAGGTTATGTATGTCCTTTACGGTCCGTCTGTCTTTTTCCTGCATCCGGACGATCGTCTCTACTTCGCCGCCTTTTGTATGATAAAGCGTCGCCCTCACGCCCCTTACCTTGGCGTGGATCATGTCAGCTACGTCTTTAGTCGTAAAACCGAACTGTGCGCTCTTTTTCCTGTCTATCCTTAGATCCAGCTCTGGCCGGCCTTCGCGCATCCTGATCTTTGTGTCCGTAAAATAAGGGATCCGTGACATCCTCGTGGTCATCGCAACAGCAATTTCCCGCAGGATGTCATAATCGTGACCGTATATATTCAAAATGATCTCTTTTGTGCCTACTTCCTGTTCCTCCTCAAAATATATGAAAGCCGGCTGCATCCGAGCCACCTTGGGGCGCAAGCTGTCTATTATCTCGCCCACGGACCTTTTTCTATCCTTCAGGCCCACAAGCTTAGCGTAGACTTTGCTGGACCACGCTTCCACCCGCGCCGTAAAGCTTTCCACTTCGGGAACTTCCTTGAGCATGTCCTCGACTTTCCTGACAATTTCGTCGCTCGCGTCAAGCTTGGCTCCTGTAGGAAGCTCGATGAATATGGTGAACCTGTTTTGCTCGGTCGAGCCCATGTATTCCTTGCCCATCCTCCCGTAAAGCCACATGGCCCCTATGAACATGGCTACAGCTATCGCGATCATCAAAAACCTTCTCCTGAAAACATAAAGAAGGCCCTTTTCCTGGACCCTGTAAAAAGGCCTTAAGAAACCCGCCTTGACTTCTGCGGACGTCCCGCCTTTTTCGACAAGCTGTATCCTTGAACTCATCAGGGGCACTATCATAAGCGCCACGAAGAGCGACACCGTCAGCGAAAAAGTAACGGTCCAGGCAACTCCTCCATAAAGCAGACTCATCGATTTCGAAACAAAAAGCATAGGGAGAAAAACAATTACCGTGGTCAGGGTGGAAGCGAATATAACCACGTTCATCTCTGTGCTTCCCTCGATCGCGGCATCGACCCTGTTCAGGCCCTTTTCGCTTTTTGTCACGATATTCTCAAAAACAACGATCGAATTATCAACGAGCATGCCTACCCCTAAAGCAAGGCCGAAAAGAGTCATGAAATTGATCGTAAGGTCCATTATGCCGGGCACCATCATGTTCGAAAGGTCCATAAACCCGAAGGTAATGATCAGGGATATGGGGATGGATATAGCCACTATCAGAATAGGGCGGTGTTGCTTGTAAAATATCAGAAAAACGATTATTCCCGCCAGCATTGCGTATAGAACGGGATTCGGTGCGAACGCGGCAGCGGTCAGACCGACAGGAATTATGACAATGGCTTTGCGTCCGAGTTTGCCCATAAAAAGCAGGAGCACGAACACTATCATTCCCGCCCCGCGCATCAAAGCGTCGCGGAGGTTGCTTATCGACCTCTGGATGAACTTCGACTGGTCCTTGGTTACAATAACTTCTATATCTTCCGGCAAGATAGTTTTTAAAACTTCTACTTCCTTGAGGATATCCCCCGCAATCTGGATAGTATTAGCTTTTGTTTCCTTCTGGACATAAACCGAAACTATAGGCATTACGTTTATCCTGGCGTAGGTTTTTGGCTCCAGGTAGGAATCTTTGACTACCGCCAGGTCCTTGACCCTCACGATTGAACCGTCGGGCTTTGTAAGCACGGCCATGTTCTTTATCTCGTCAACGGTATTGAACTGGCCTATTGCCCTTATCAGCAGCTTGTCTTTCGTTCTTTCAAGTTCACCCGTGAGAAGATTAAGGTTATTCGCTCCAAGGACGCCGATAAGCCTGTTCAGCGAAACCGCGTAGCGGAACAGCGCTTTTTTATCGGCCTCGATTATTATTTTTCTTTCCCTTCCGCCTCCGATCTCGACATTGGCCACCCCGGTGATCCTTTTAATGCGTTCTTTTACCTGCTCGTCGACGATCTTGCGCAATTCTTCCGTCGTGCGTTTCCGGCTCGTTATGGCCATGATCACGATCGGGACGTCTGTCTGCGAAAACTGGGCGATGACCGGCTTTTCGGCTTCCTTTGGCAGTTGTTCTTTGACTTTCGCGAACTTCTCTCTTACTTCCATTGCCGCCAGCTGCATATTAAGGCCGCGTTCAAAGCTCAATATTACGTTGGACTCGCCCTCTTTCGATATAGACATCATCCTCTCGAGGTGAGATACGGTGCTCACTGCCTCTTCCACCGGCTTTGAGACCATGGATTCTACCTCTGTCGGAGGGATGCCGCCTCTTATGTTAATGATTATGCTGATCTGGCCGAAGGATATGTCCGGATAGAGCTCCACCGGAAGGCGCGTCAGGGATATTACACCCATAAGACACAGGGCCGAGAATATCATTATCGTTGTGATCGGTTTGGTTATTGAAAATCTGGACAGGCTCATTGTTTTTTGGCAAAAAACTTTACGACTTTCTGTCTTATTTCGCTTTCAGAAATAAAGATAGAGGGAATAACGACCAGTGTAAAGAATGTGGAAACCAGAAGGCCTCCCATAACGCTTATGGCCATGGGCGCCCTGAGCTCAGAGCCCCGTCCGAAAGCAAGCGCCATCGGCAAAAGCCCCAGTATTGTAGTGAGGGCTGTCATGATAATAGGCCGGAGTCTTGCTATACTCGCTTCGACAACGGCTTCAAGAATACCTTTCCCCCTCTCCATGAGAATATTGGTGTAGTCGACAAGAACGATACCGTTATTAACAACGATACCGCCAAGCATTATCACCCCCAAGAGGGCGACAACATTGACGGAAGTGCTAGTCGCGAACCAGGCGAGCAGAACACCGATAAGCGAAAGCGGAACCGTAAAAAGTATGATCAGGGGCTGGGTTATCGATTCAAACTGCGCGGCCATGATCATGTAAACCATTATAATGGAAAGGATTAAGGCGAACTGGAGACTTTCAAAGGATTTTTTCATCTCTTCCGATTCACCGGCAAGCTTTACCATGTATCCGCTTTCCACTTTCAGGCTCTTTACTACGTTCTCCACGTCAACAATAATATCAGCCAGTTTCCTGTCGACAATGTTTGCCCCCACCATGATCGTTCTTTCCTGCCCAACGCGCTTGATCTCGCTGGGTCCGATTCCTCTTTCGAACTTGGCGACAGTTCCGAGCGGCACCATGCCGGCAGCAGCCGACCCAACACGGATACGGTATAATTTGTCGTAGCTATCCCTGTCCTGCTCTCTCAATCTTACTCTTATGTCTATTTCTTGACCCTTTTCCTTGAAGCGTGACGGAATATACCCCCTCAAGATCATCTGCGCCGCCCTGGCAAGGTCGACTACCGAAAGGTTGAATAAAGAAGCTTTATCTTTATCGACGCTTACTCTTACCTCCGGGGAGGGCTTCGGTACGTCATCCTCTATGCCTATGATCCCTTTTGTCTTGTCAAGACCGTCTCTTATCTGATTGGCAATGTCTTCCATGACAACCAGGCTGTCGCCTTTTATCTCGACGATTATGGGTTTCGCTCCGGCGCCGAACGCCCCGGAGATGACCCCCTGCTGCAGCGAAACGTCAACCTCTGCCGGATAATATTCTTTCGCCTTAAAATGTTCCTGGAGCATCTGGACAACACTTGCGGTCTTTACTCTTCTTTTCTCTTTCAGGTTTACTATCAGCTGTCCCTGGTGAGCGCCCATTCTCTTGATGACGTCCTTGGCAGATTCGCCCCTTGTCGATCCTACAACAGCGCTTGCAGATTCCACGTAAGGAAACTCCATGACCTTATCTTCCATCATCAGCATGATCCTGTTGGTTTCTTTAACTCGCGTACCTACCGGCATTTCAAGCTTAATAACAAATTGTCCCTGGTCGGTCTTTGGCATAAGCTCTTTTTCAAGAAACTGAAATATAAAAAGGCTTGAAATGAAAATACCCAAAACAATCGCAAGTCCAATACCTCTATGATGGAGAAAGTACCTTAAAAAGTGCTCATATTTTGCCAGGACATTTTTCCACATTTCCCCGCCTGTAAGCGCCGCCGCCGTTTTCTCTACTTCTCCCTCTTTTCCTCCAAGTTTACAGCTAAGAAGAGGTATGATGGTGAGCGCGACCCACAGTGATCCGATAAGCGAAAAAGTGACCGTAAACGCCAGCTCCTTAAAGAGCTGTCCGGCCATACCCACAACGAAGATCATCGGAAGGAAAACCGCGATCGTCGTAAGGGTGGACGCTACAATAGCGTTAGACACTTCCATGGCGCCTTCCGTAGCCGCTTCTTTCGGAGATTTGCCCATTTCCCTGTGACGGAAGATGTTCTCAATAACAACGATAGCGTTATCGACAAGCATCCCGACGCCGAGAGCCAGTCCTCCGAGAGACATCATGTTGATCGAAAGGCCGCCGAAATACATAAGCGTGAAAACAACCATGATGGATATCGGTATGCTGAGCGTGACGATCAGCGAGGCCTTGATATTCCTCAAAAAGACATAAAGGACTAAAAACGCCAGAAACCCTCCCTGTACGGCGGCATCACGCACACCGTTAATGGCGTCTTTTATGAAAATGGACTGGTCGTATACAACTTCCAGCTTCACGTCTTCGGGCAGCAGTTGTTGAAGGCGTTTGAACGATTTTCTTACCGCGGCTATGACCTGAATCGTGTTCATCTGCGCCTGCTTCTGGATCGACACGGAAACATTTTCGTCGCCGTTAAATCGGGAGAAACTGCTGCGTTCCTTAAATCCATCGGTCACTATAGCGACGTCTTTTACAAGGACGACGTTCGCTTCCGGACTGATCTTTCTCCTGGCAAGCCTGTCTTCAAAAGAAAGGGCCCTTTCCTCTTCGCTGCCCGTCTTACTTTTAACAACCACCTCTTCTATTTCTTTTACCTCCTGGAATTCTCCCAAAGTTCGGATCAGGTATTCGTAAAAGCTTTCTTTTATCGTCCCGGCCGGATAATTTAAATTCGCGTTAGTGATCGCGTCGGACACTTCTACGATCGCAATTTTGTGGACTTTAAGCTTCCCCTGGTTTACTTCGACCAGTATCTCTCTTTCCATGCCCCCTTCAACGGAAGCAGAAGCGACACCATTTACTTTTTCGAGCTCTTCCTTGATCGTGTCGACCGCGATCTTCCTGAGCGCCGCGGGACTCCTGTCACCCGTAACGCTGATCGTCATGATCGGCATCTCGAACGGGTTAAAGGGAACTACCAGGGGCTCTGTCGCGTCTCTCGGAAGGCGTGCTTTTATAAGGTCAACTTTTTCACGGGTCCTCAGGGAGGCAAAATCCATGTTCTGGTCCCAGTCGAACTCGGCCATGACAATAGAGATGCCTTCTTTGGATACTGACCTTATGCTTTTTACGCCGCTTACCGTCCCTATGGCTTCTTCTACCGGCTTGGTCAGGAGCGTCTCGACTTCCTCGGGAGCCGCGTTGGCATATGCCGTAAAGACGGTCAATTGCGGATAGGTGATCGGAGGAAAAAGCTCCTGCGGGATCTTCATCAGGGAGATCACCCCGAAAAGGACGACCCCGATAAATATCATAACCGTAGTTACCGGCTTTTTTGTAGAAAAATCTGGTAGACCCATAATTTAGCTCTTAGCTCTCAGGTTCGTCGGTTTGTATGTCGTCCCGGAATCACGCCGAAGGCGTGATATCCGGGACCAAATAAAAATATTATGTGAGCCCGGTATGACACATTCTTTACCCAACGTTCGCCTAAAAAATAGTCTCCTGGACTTCAGTTATTTCCACTCTATCTTTATCCTTAAATTCCTGGTGAAGCTCCCGGATTATAAGTTCGCCTTCTTTAAGGCCCTTGTCGACTTCCGCCATGTCGTAGGTAAGGTATCCTACCTCTATTTCCCTCTCTTCAACGACACCGGCATCGCTGATGACCTCTTCTCCCGCTTCGCCCTCAGCCGCGGGCTCTCTGTGGACCACGTAGACGAAATACTGCTGCCCTTTCTTCTTGAAAGACGCGGCCGGGATTATCAGGGCGTCCTTTTTCTCATACGTGTTTATTATGGCCCTGGCGAACATGCCGGGTTTTAATTTGCTTTCTTCGTTATCCAGTTCGATCTTCACCTTCTGGGTGCGCGTCCTGCCTTCTATCATCGGAGAGACCGTATCTATCGTGCCTGTGTACGTATCGCCGGGGTAAGCGTCGAGATATATCTCCACGTTCTGCCCCAGCTCTATCTTCGGGGAATCTTCCTCGATGACGTCAAATGCCGCGTATACTTCACCGAAATCCACGAAAATGCCTACCTTGTCCTGCGGGGTTACGTAGGAGCCGGCATGCTTCTCCTTGCTGCCGAGATAGCCGTCAGTCGCCGCGTAGATGTTAGTCTTCTCAAGGTCGCGTTTTGCGGACTCGTATTCGAGTTTTTTCTGCTCCAGCGCTATCTTGTCGAGCGCGCCCAGATCGTATAACTTCTGTATTTTTTCAAGCTCGATAGCGGCGTATTTCAGCTTAAGAAGCGCGTCTTTCTGGTCAAGGCTGGCTATGATATCCCCCTCGAGAATGCGTTCCCCTTCTTCAAAGTTGAAGCTTTCCAGGATGCCTTTGCTGTCAAACCTCATGTCTATTTCCCTGAAACCCTCTATCCTTCCCAGGACGGGGAGCGTGTCCTTGAAGTCCATCTTTTTTACCTTGTAGACTTTGACCGGAACGGTCTCTAAAAACTCCACCATCTCTTTCACTTCTTTTACTTTGAAGATCATCCTCTTGATCTTGCCGATGGTGCGTGCCAGTATCATCACGACTATCAAGATCCCCACAAGGATCCAGATGTAATTCTTCTTTATTTTCGTACGGTCGAAGTCTTTCAGTTTTGATAGATCGATGTTTTTCAGCTTGGAAAGGTCTATTTCTTTCAGTTTGGCGATGATTTTAGAAATATCTATCTCTTTCAGCTTGGAGATAATTTTAGGAAAGTCTATCTTTTTAAAGTATTCCTTGAGTTTCTCTAAAAGTTTATTTAACATGGTTTCCCCCTTCTTGAGAGCACCTTTTCGGGCTATCTATTTGTCTTCCGTTTTCTTTTTTTCTTTAAACTTTTCTTCAAAAAAGGATTGATAATAGTGTTTGTAGTATTTAAAGTCTTTCTCGATCGCAATGTTGTTCAGGACCGCCCCTATAATATCCGCTTTTCCCGCAAGCTTTTTGTTCGCCGCGGTTATATCTTTAAGGGGCGTGGTCCCGGCCCCTATGACGCTGATCACGCCGTCGCATTTATCGCCCCAGAACAACACGTCATTAAATTCCAGCACAGAAGGAACATCAATAACTATCCTCTGGAATTTGGATCTTATCTCTTCGAATAAAGTTTCAAATTTTTGCCGGCTCAAAAGATCCGTGGCGCCGGAAGTGCCTGCCCCGGCACACAGAAAAGACAGATTAGGAATAGACGTGGTATTTAATGCTTCGTCCAGGCCGCATTTATCATCCAATATATCGCTAAGGCCGTTCCTGTCTTTAGCTTCAAAGCTTCCCATCAGGCTGCACTGCTTCATGTCCCCGTCGATGAGCAGGGTATTTTCTTTAGCCCTGGCAAAGCTTATTGCCAGGTTTGACGCGATAAAGCTTTTGCCCTCTCCCGGAACAGCGCTGGTCACCACGAGAACCTGCATGTGTTTTTCTTCCGGAGAAGCGAAGATCAGGGCCACCTTTACGTTCCTGAAGGCCTCGGCCACTTGAGAGTCGGGCTTCAGTTGTGAAAAAAGGTTCAATTCCCTTTCGTCCATTATAAATTTTCTTACCGACGGCAGATATCCCAAAAACGGCATTTTTGCGTAAAACTCCACTTCTTCCGCCTGTTTAAGAGTGGTATCCATGTATTCCAAAATAAAACATACGACGGCGCCCAGGAACAGGCCTATAAACAACGCTTGCGGTATTCTGCCTTTTTTAGACAGGGGCTTTTTGGGCGTCTGCGCGGTATCGACTATCTGGATGCCGGGCTTGACAAGGCTGGAAGCAGCGTGTATCTTCTGGATGTTTTCGGAAAGTTCGTTATAAATATTTCTCTCCGTTCTTATTTTGTCCTGGAGTATCCGATACTGGGCGATCTTCTCCTGAAAAGGCGGAAGCTTGTCCTGTTCCTCTTTTAGCTCTTTACTCAGGATCTCCACTTGTGAATTTAGAAAGCTCATCTTGGGATGATCCGGCCTGTATTGTGTAGAAAGTGCCTGTATGTCTTTCTCTACCTGTGATATCTGCTCATTTAAACTTTTTACCCTTCTCTGTCCATCAGCGATCGTCCTGTTCGTTTTTATAAAATCGTTAAGAGCCATTTCTGCCTGAAGGATGGCCTTGGACCCCTCCGTAAGCTGCTTTTCCAGATCGGCAACGCTCTCTCTGGTAATCGCCTTATTCTTATCTTTGATCAGTCCGATGTACTCTCTCGCCCACATGTTGGCAATATTGGTGACCTTTACGGGATCATCGCCGGAAACCGTGATCATGACAATATTACTGTTTCCTCTTTGAGGGGTCACTTTAACCATGGCAAGAAGTTGTTCAGAAGGCTCCCTTAAATTTAAACGCCTGTCAACTCTTTCCGCCAGAGCGCGGCTATGTAAAAAAGCGCGCCTGGACTGGCCGATACCAAAAAACGGCCAG
>JBAROI010000125.1:0-2997 GCA_049642015.1 Candidatus Omnitrophota bacterium
GCCTTTATTGGCGGAGAAAAAAGAAGTTGAACTTGTTGTTAATGCCGACGGCAAACTGCCGAAAGCAAAGTTTGATAAAGATAAGATATCACTGGTACTGACAAATATTATGAATATCGCGATCAAATCTACAGAAGAAGGAACCGTGACAGTGGCAACAGCCAAAGAGGGCGATAATGCCATCCGCGTTTCCGTTAAAGACAACGGCCCCTGGATAAAGAAGGCGGATCTGAAAAAGATATTCGAAAAATATGAAGACACGGGAAAGGCAAAAGATAAAGAGGCCGGGGGAACCGGCTTGGGCCTCACCATTTCTAAAGAGATAATTGAACGGCATAAAGGAAAAATTTGGGCGGAATCAGAAGAAGGGGAAGGAACAACTTTTAATTTCGTTATTCCAATAAAAGAAAGAGAGCCCCAAAAAGAAGTATTTCCATTTTCAGAACCTGTTTAATTATATACACTTACCTCAATAAATTACCCCAGCACGCCCCCTAAAAGAAAGAATCCTGTAAAATAAAAAAAAGTTAGATAATCCTCTTGAAATGGGATCATTTTAATAGTAAAATTACTATTAACGTTAGGCAAACAAAAAGCAACATCTTTTGTTTTTAAGCTGGGGATTTTAAGAATTATGATCACTATAAAGAAAAAAAATATAATTAGGGCACTATCAATATTCTTAAGTATTACTATGTTCTGGCAAGGCATAGCATGGGCCGCCCCCGATCTATTTATCCGGGAAAATCTCCAGGTAAGGACGTTGATCACCAGAGACGACGCTGCAGCGAGCCTTTTAACCGCCGTGCCCGCGTATTTTTTGTCGTATATTCAAAAACTTGAAAGAGAAATAGAGAACCACAATATTTTTACCATTAGAAGATTCCTGGAAAAGGCAATTAACGATATTGCAAGCTCCGATTTTTTTAAAAGATCCGCGCAAGAAGTCCTGCCTGCCGTAGGCGGTTCACTTGAAAAAGGGGACGTCGTTATAAATCTCGGAAATATCGTGGTCCGCTATTACAACCCCACCATAACGGGAGAAGAAAAGCCCGCCCCCGCATATAACGTTTTAAGTAATGAAAAAATAGGGAAATACTTTTCAAGGCAGATACTGATGAAAAGGTCAGATGCCGATGATGATGCAGACCTGGCTTATGATGATGAAGACGTTCTTGATATCCTGGGCCTTTCATATGAAGAATTCCTGAAATTAGTAAACTCATTTTTAACTTTCGAAGAGGACCTGTTTTCGAAATTTCCCGGCTTCAAGTATTATGTTGTTTCACTCCGTAATCAGGAGCGCGTGGCTAAGACAATAATAAGCGCTGTAAAGGATCTAAAATCCCGCGGAATAAGCGATCCTCTTCCGTTAGCAGTAAGATTTGTCATAAAACAGTTTTACCAGGACTTCTTGCCGCTTGAAATGTCCGCTGGGGACTATCAGATATTTTGCCAATTGAAACATTCACACTTCGAATGGATATCACACAATATATTCTTTTCCGATGAGTATCCTAGATCCTTACCGGACAATATACCTGAATATTTTGATCTAACTGATTCTGTTGAAGGAAGAGTGCGGAGGGCATTTCGCTCGTTTTATCCCGTTCTTTTTCTGGAGGAAGCAAAAAGCGACCAGAAGCTTATGCAGGCAATGAAAGATATTGCTGAAAAAGAGGATATAGATCTTTCAGTTATCCATGGGCACCCCTTTACAAATGAAAGCCAGCTTGTCGGCCACAAGGTTCCGGCCGAAGGAAAAGAGGCTCTTGAGTTCGGTTACGGAGCGCTCATGCGAGCGATAACGAAGGCTAATAAAACTCCCGGAAAAAGGTTCGTCCTGCTGATAAAGAACATAGAAGCTGTTGAACACGAGGTAAGAACGCAGCTCCAGGAAGCGCTGCGCATAAAGGAATTGGATCATCCCGAGCTCGGGAAGGTCCGCCTGCCGGATAACCTGCAGATAATATTCACAAAGAACGTAAATTCGCAGTTAAGCGATGAATCGTTTTACGACAGGGTCGTTGTCAAAAAGATCGGAACGCAGGATGATTTCCGGCCGGTCGTTGCGGGGGAGGTCCCGTCCGGAATAAATGAAGAAAATTATCTGGATCACGTCAAAATTAGAAAGGAGGACGGAAAAAGGTTTTTGGTCCTGCCCGGCGCGGAAATAAAACTATGCGGAAGATTCCAGGACATAAACCAGGACGATCTTTTCAGCGAAATTTACCTCCAAACAGGCCTTGTCCTCGATTTTGATACCGTAAGGATGCTTGTCGCCATGGAGAACGCTGTTAAGCAAGGCCTCGGGATACTCAGGGTGGAAGGCCCTACGGGTGTTGGAAAAACCTTTACGGCGCGCGGATACGCCCTTTTAAGAGGCTCTTCCTTTTTAAGCAATCCGGTCAGTCAGGGAACCGAGCACACGGATTTTATAGGCGGCTTTGAGCAGGACAAGAATAGAAATTTCGTTTTTAACGGCAAGACCGCTTTCAAGCAAAGGGCCGAGGAAGGTGGGGTAATAGCATTAAGTGAACTAAACACGCTCCTCGACCAGAACGACAATGTCAGCCTGGCATGGTGGCTCCAGCAGATAGCCGAAGCGGAGGCCGATGAAGACGGGTATAAAGTGATACGTCTCACTGAAGTCCCGATAGGGCCGGATAAGAAGAAAAAAATTATACGCATACACCCAAGGACCTTGATCGTTGTAGATACCAATCCTGAAGATTACGAGGCGAGAGGCGTTTTCCCGGGACTGTTCAAGGAAAGTACCGCAGTGATAAAGGTGGGCCCGTTCGTAAAGGGAGAATTGTCAGGGGAAGAATTAAAGTCCCTTAGAGTGCCTAAGTTCCAGGAGACAGAAACGTTTCAGTCTGCGGAAGAGTTTTTAAAGGCGGAAATCCATCAGGAAACTCACGCGAAGAGAGAAAAAGCGAGAATAAAAAGATACGTTGATACTTTCATTAAATTTGGCAAGAATCCCCCCGGAGC
>JBAROI010000132.1:0-1940 GCA_049642015.1 Candidatus Omnitrophota bacterium
TCTTATCGGAAACAGCGATACCGCAGGATTCTTCCCCTCTGTGCTGAAGCGCGTAAAGACCGAGATAAGTAAAATCTACCGCTTGCTCATGGTTAAATATACCAAAAACACCACAATATTCCTTTTTATCGTGTGCATGATGGGTCATGGTCATTATTATAGGCATATGATTTGAAAATTCAACTTTTATTTGTCGGATATATAAGTATAATGTACACTATTATAAACAAAGACTTTTTAAACAGCTTATCCTAAAAAGGTTTTATGAGGAAAATAAAAATCTTATTAATTTTCACTATATTCTGCATAATATCGAGCTCTGCCCTCTTTTTATTTGCAGCCTTCGCGCAGGTCCCTGAGGTCGACGTGGACCGGTCCACCCGCGAAATCGATCGGCCAATGCGTGAAGAGGCCGAGAAAAAGATAGAGCGTCCACCAAAAAAAGTCCCGGAAATAAAAGAAGAAGAAAAAGAAGAAGAAAAGATCGAGGGGCCCAAATTCTTTGTAAAAAAGATAAAACTGGAGGGCGTTAAAAGCGTAGCACTTAAGGAGCTTCGGCCTATTGTAGAAAAATATGAAAACCGGAAAGTCAGCCTTGAAGAATTAAAAGTCTTGGCAAAAGAGATCGAAAGAGAGTACTTAAAAAGAGGCATAATAGCTGCCTGTTTCGTGCCGCCGCAGGATGTTAAGGATGGGGTGGTTATCCTGAGGGTAGTGGAAGCAAAAATGGGCGCTCTAAAGATCGAGGAGCACAAATATTTTGACAAAGACAGGATAGCTTATTACTGGCGCATAAAGCCGGGTGAAGTTCTTCGTTACGATGAGATGTCCCGCGATCTGCAGCGCATGAACAAAAACCCCGACAGGGACGTCAACGCGGCCCTTCACGCTGGTGCGAAACCCGGAACCACGGATGTACTGATAGAAGCCGACACGCGCTTCCCTGTTCATCCATTTTTCACATTTGACACAGAAGGCGCGCGCTCCACCGGAAAAGCAAGAACCGGATTCGGCGTCAAGCATAACAACTTTTTACTTTGTGATGACATATTGCTGGTCGGTTATACTTTCGGAAAAGATTTCAGCGGAACTTACGCCTATCACTCGATACCTATAACAAATGTCGGCACATCTTTATTTTACGGCTATAGCGACAGCAAGGCCATACCCAAAAAAGAGTTCTCCCAATTCGACATCCGTTCCCGGTCGCAAAGTGTAAGTTTTTTTTTACACCAGGATATTTTCAAAAAAGACGAATATTTAGGGGAGTTTTCGCTCGGGCTTGACGCCAAGGACAAGACGAGTACCGCATTTACCGGAACATTGAACCGGGACAGGTTAAGAATTTTAAGGATCAGCACAAATCTTATCCATAAATTCGCCGGGACAGTCACCTATATAAACCCCCAGTTCTCCCAGGGCTTGAACCTCTTCGGGGCCCGGAGAAAAAGCGGCTTTTCTTCAAGATCGGCCGAAAACACATTTACCAAATTTAATTTAGGGATCAGACACAGAAGAGCTCTGCCTTTAAACTTGCAAGTCAACCTTAATCTTAAATACCAGTTTGCTTCCGAAAGGTTGACCCCCCTGGAACAATACAGCCTCGGCGGACTGGATTCCGTGCGGGGTTATCCTTCGGGCGACTATCTTGCGGATAACGCCGTTCAAACAAATGTAGAACTTTTAATCCCGGCCTTTTTTATCCCGGAATATCTGAAGCTCCCCAAGGCTGAACGTTCCCTGAAAGATAATATAACCGGAGTGCTGTTCTTCGATCAAGGCTACGGGGAAAAACGCGGAGTATTGACCACAGAAAAAACGCGCGCTAGTTTAGCAAGTGTAGGCGCCGGATTGAGAATGCGGCTGTATAATAAGGCTGTTCTCAGGCTGGAGTGGGGTTTTCCTGTTGGCGATAAACCTTTGACAGAAACTGCAAACTC
>JBAROI010000147.1:0-14065 GCA_049642015.1 Candidatus Omnitrophota bacterium
GGACCTTCTAATGTTACATTAGGCATATTGACCCCCTATTTCTTGCTAGTGGTTTTTTTGAATCTTTTAGCTAAATATTTATCGAATTCCGCCATATTTTTAAAGACATGTTCATGGTAATACTTGCCTAAAGCGTTTTCGCATGTAGTTGGACTGTGCTCCCGACAGATAAGTGGTCTTTTATCATAGATTTTGCAAGCATGATTTTTTATAAGAAACTGACATTTACTGCCAATTTCGAGGTACCACTTCCTTTTTTCAACAAATACAGCAACTCCTTTGTGCGCAAGAAACCACCTTATATTTTCAAAATCATTTTTAGTTTTTGGCGGGTCTATTTGAAGGCCAAAATATCTGCAACATTTTGATTCGCATTTTCTACATTTAATCATAGTGCCCCTATTCTATAAAAATAGGGACGGCTCTGGGATTAATTTAGGAACCGTCCCCTATTGTTCAAAAATGGTGTCTATCCCTTTTATATATTTCTCTACAGCTCAAACTCTGACTTTGTGATCTTCTGCTTAGAAAACGCTGCCTGAACTTTATCCACCGAGCCCTGTAGCGCGTTTAAGATCTTTTCGACTTCCTCAGGGGTATATTCATAACCGGAACCCGCAAGATTTGTTATAAGCTCGACTTTGGATATCGCGTTTTTTACCCGTTTTGTAGCCAGCCTTTTAAATTTATCACTCTTACTTTCGCCTTCCACGTTTTTAACTTCGTTCTCTTCCATAATTTCTCTCCTTTTTTTGTCTTTGAAACAGGGGAATTCTTAAGTAGCTATCTTATCGCAGCTCTTGCGCCTTTTTTAACATTGTCGCGTATGAATTCAGCGCCTTCTTTATATGTCTCCGCCCTGTCGGCAACCTCATTATGGGCGCGTGAACTTGCTTCGTATGCCCTTTTAGCCGCTTGCTGTTGTCTGCGCTGTTCTGCGCGCTGCCTGTCGGTTAGAGCGAACGCGGAAGCTGCATAAAATACTAACGCAGTAAGAATAAGAAGTGTCGTAAGTTTCTTCATTATCTGTCGTTCACCCCGTCTTTATCGCTGTCATGCCACATACTTCCATGGCTATGAGAGCCGCAAACAGAACAATGGAAGTGCCCACTTCCATCGGCTCTAGCAATCGATGAATAGGTGCCTAAAATAAGCGACAAAACTGCAACTACTACCAATACTCTTTTCATTTTACCTCCTGATTTATTTTAAGTGATTTTAACACATAAGGGCCTTATTTACAAGAATCCTCCCTTATCCTCCCGGAACAGATCCTAGCCTATTTTTCCGTTTTCTCGATCAGCCTACCCATCCATCCGGCCGTTCCCATAGCGACGAGTATTGACGAGGCGAATACATAAACTCCCACCCTGGGCTCGGCGTGGATCATAAAGCCGAATTTAACGGCCACGACAGTGACCGCCACGACAAAGACGTCCAACATCGACCACTTTCCGAGCATTTCGATCCAGTGCATTATTGTTTTTCTTTGCTTCTCGGTCAATCTTATACCCCAGATGCAAAGAAGAACGCTTAATTTCGTGATCGGGAAAATAACAGAAAATAGTACTATGATCCCAGCCAGGACAGGCTGTTTATCCTTCCACAGATTTGCTATCCCGGTCAGGACGGAAAAAGTGCTTTTCATCACTAACATTTCTTTAAGGGTGAGAACCGGCAGAGTCAGACCGAAGACCAGAAGACCTCCGGAAAGCACTAAGAGAAAAGGTATCTCATACCTTTTCGGATAGATCTCCCTTAAGGATTTTTTAGGATCAGACATTTGAAATTTCCTCTACCCTACTTACTCGATTCCTGCATCTGCTGCATCATCGGGCACTTCATCATCAAAGACTGGCCGCCTGACATCACTGCATATGTGCCCATTGAAACTATGCCCGCGGCATATATCCACAAAAGCACAGCCAGGACCCAACCGAAAGTTTTAAGGCCTTTGCTGCCGACTCTCTCAGCCGCAAACAGTACAAAAAAACTGACGATAAGCAAAATCGTGGCGGGAACAACACTAAACAACGGACAAAATTTCATCATAATAAACCCCTTTCAGCTTGTCATTCCCGCGAAAGCGGGAATCTATTTATTGATTATACTATGGCGGGGGTGGTTGGTAAAGGATGGATTGGGTCTGGGCAATACACCGTGTGAGCTTATGAGGCACACCCCATAAGGGGCCTTCCCCTTGCTTCGCTCGGGATTTTACGGCCTCGCTCGGAATGACATTTTTTTGCAAGAATTTTGAGAAAAAAGTTGTCTATAAGTGTACGAGGCAAAGGAGGGTTTCTATGAAGAAAAAGGGAAATCATTAATATCAAGCTTGATTCCACAGGGAACGATAGAAAACAGTATATTTTTAATTAGAGGCAAAAAGGTAATGTTGGATGTCGACTTGGCAAGACTTTATGGAATACCTACAAAATCTCTCAACTTAGCAGTAAAGCGCAACCTAAGTCGTTTTCCAGAAGATTTTATGTTTCAATTGAATAAAGAAGAATATGATAGTTTGAGGTTTCAATTTGAAACCTCAAAGAGAGGTGGTAGACGGTATCTACCACATGTATTTACTGAACATGGTATTTTAATGCTTTCAAGCGTGTTAAATAGCGAACGAGCGGTGCAGATGAATATTGCTATCATGCGTGTTTTTGTTAAGCTTAAGGAAATGATTTCAGCCCATAAGGAGCTTGCGTATAAATTAAAACAGCTCGAGGGAAAGATAGAAAAGCATGATGGAGAAATTCAGACGATTTTTGAAGCCATTCAGCAGCTAATGGAACCGCCGCCGGAAAACCCGAAACGCAGGATAGGTTTTCAGCATGAGCAGAGTAGCGTATAAAACCCCCTATCCAATCCCTTAAAAACTAAATGGATCCCGGATATTTCGCTTCGCGAAATTCCGGGATGACAGCGAGAGTGCTTCGGCGAATTCCGGGATGACACCGCTTATGCGGGAATGACAAAGGACGCGGGGACAGTCCCTATTTATATGAATTGAATTTATCCCCTCTTCCCCAGAAGGTCCTTAAAAAGTTTTAGAAACTTCTCGGCCGTTGGCTCAGCCGCGTTATCTTCCAGATAATCCTCGACAGCCTTTTGCTGCCGCTGATATTTTTTTCCTTTCTCAAAGACATCAATAAGATTGTCTTCAAGTTCATAATAATGCTCATGTCTCAGGATTTCCCTGCCAAAAGGGTCGACAAAATTGGAATCGCGGGCAAGGATGGGGCATCCTGAACCAATGCACTGGAAAACGCTACTGGCCACCACGACTAGCATGGAGCTATGCTTGTTATAGATCATGCAATCAGAAGCGTGAAGATACTTGTATAGAAGCTCTATATCCGGGGATTGTTCAATAATTTTAAAATCAAATTTTACCCTGTCCCGGATATGTTTAAATTTGCTCAGTACGCGCTCTATTTCCGTCAACAGAACAAAGCATATGTCATACTTGTCCACCAGCCGGTCAAGAACTACGACCGTGTTTAAAGCGTGTTCCGCAGCCTGTCCGAACGTGAGGACGATTTTCTTTTCCAAAGGAAGCCCAAGTTCTTTCCTGGCTTTTATTTTATCCCCCGGGCATAGAGGAAGGGCCGGGTACGGAATGATGCTCAGTATTCCTTCCGGATAAGCTTCTTTGAGAAAATTGAAATATCTCTCATCGAAACAAACCACGTGATCCCAGTCGAATTTAAAAAAATTGGGTTTCTTTGAAAGTTCCCCGTCATGTATGACATTCACTGTCTTGGCTTTTTTCTTGATCTGGGGGAAAATATCAAGCAGGTGGTCTATGGGAAGCATTCCCAGATCCTGGACTACAAAAATATCATAATCGGCATCAAGAAGCGCCGCGGTGTCCATCTCGGAAGTCGGGAAGCCAAACGCGGTAAAACACCTAGTGACATAATCCTCATCCTCTTTTTTCGTATGAGCAAAACCATGGAAAGCGTGTTTAAAAAAGGTAAATACTTTAAGATCTATGCCCTTATTTACCCATGCCCGGCCTATAAGTTCGGCATGAATGGACGCTCCGGAATCAGAATTCCAGGCGCCCATCATAGCTATTTTCATATAAACCTCCTCGTCGGGTAAGAACCCCCGGCAGGCCGGGAAAAGTGTTCAATATACCGGCTTGCCTTGCTGTGCCGCCCAGGAGAATCCGTTCTTCTGTCCCGATTTATTACGCTTATTCTACTATAAAAATGAACCCCGTTAAAGAGTAAATATCTTTAACGGGGTGAACCGGTTTCTACTAGTAGTCATAGTCCGGATTGATTTCATCTTCGTCTTCGATGTAGCTTGTATAAGTGCCTTCGACTTCATTTGTATTTTTGAGCGTTTTTACCTTTAAAGGATAAGTTTTAGTTATTCTGAGTTCGGTATCACAATGCAGACAAGTGATGAGATCCCCTACCTCACTAAAGGAATTAGCTTCAATGACCGCCCCGCATTGCGGACAGTTTGTTGTATTATCTTTTGACATAATTTCCCCTTGGTTATTCAGTTAGGGTGTAGTAAACGTATACGGCTACTTTCTTTCCTTCCTGCTCTACGTATTCGATCTCCAGCTCGTCGCCTGGCTCGACATCTATTAAGGATTCGAGGCCTTCCAATTCAATGTCCGGCGCGATATCAAATTCGATCGTTTCGGTTGTTTCTTCCCCGGTTTCCTCATCGAAAGAGACCTCTTCGATAACAATGGTATCTCCGGATATGCTGACAACTTCTCCGTAGGAGTAATTGGCTGTTTCTTCCTGGGAAAACAATACCGCCCGGGGAGAAACTGCCAGAAAAGCTAAAATGGCCAAAAGCGCGATAAATGATCTTTTCATATCTTTTTTCCTCCTTTTCTTGAAAGATCGTTACATTTTTTAATGTCTTTTTTGGAGGCCGCAAGCCCGGACAGGCTCTTTGAGACCAGGGCTAAAAGTATTTTTCTAGTTTGTTCGGCAGGCTTTGCGAGCGAGTAGTAGACGTTGTTCCCTATTCTTTTGTCGGCTACTATGCGTGTTAATCTTAACCGGGACAGGTGTTTTGAAACGTTTGATTGTTTTTTTTCGAGAATTTCGCACAGCTCATTCACGGTAAGCTGGTTTTTGCTTAGAAGATTTACTATCCTGAGCCGTGTGTCGTCAGAGAGGGCTTTAAGTATTTGCCTTACCTGTTTAAGTTCCATCGGGCTTCACCTCCTTCTTTCTCCTTAGAATATTACTATATGCGAATATGATCACATAATATAGCGTTTTTTTAGTGCGGTGTCAAGTTTGATTTTTATTATTGCCAGGATGGCTGTTTGAGGATTTCCGGAGCGTAACCGAGCCCTCTTATTTGGAAACGTCCTCTTTTTTTAAGCAGGATAGTATATTTCTTTCTTGTTTTCTTGTATTTATTTTTAGCTAGCTTGTATGTAGAATGAACCATGGAATAGGCAGTAAATTTAACAATATTATCGGGTACACCGTCCTTACTCTCGGATTGGGCTTCCATATCGCACTGGTCATTTACGTGGTCTATCGAAACGAAACGCATCTGTCCGTTTTTTTTATCAATGGCAATTTCAGTGGAAAACCATACCATTTTTGTCATGTTGGCGATTTTGGTGACGATTTTAGCAAGGGGTGTGAGCCGGTACTTTTTGAATTCTTCTCTTGTTACATGTTCATACCCCCCGGTTATATCATTCCACCAGCATGGTATTATTTCGTCAAATACATGAAAGACCCTGAACCAGGCCCTTTTGCTGTCCAGTTCAATCGGGAATATTTTTTCCTGGAGAAGAAAATTGTCTCCGCGGTCGTAGTTTCTGGCTTTGGCGATTTCCCGTATGGTGCCTTTCGCGTTGTACACTACTCCTTTATGTCCCCAACCGCAACCCGGCTTGATTATAAAGGGAGCGCCTAGTTTTTTTCTTTCTTCGTCGGTCAGTCTGAATGTAAGCGGTTCCCAGTTACGAACGACAACCGTGTAAGGCGCGGTGATCCCTGAGTCCAGCAGATCGTAATACATAACAGCTTTATCCACGGCTATACGCGCTCGGTCGGGATCGTTGATGACAACTCCGCCAGTGTCCTTTACGGCGTAGCAGACACGTGCATAGAGATTGCCCGGTGCATCGTAAGTTGCTTCAGTATCAAGCAGGAATTTTATCCTGATCCGGTTTGATTCAAGGTCTTTGATGGTTTCTCTTAAGTTCTTTTCGGTGATCCAGAAAAAGGAAAGCCCTTTTTCCTTGCAGTCGGCGATGAGGGCATCAGTAAAAAGACACGGGTTTTTATCCCAGGTTAGGCCAAAGTCATATTCTTTCATAATATTTACTCCCTGTCAGACTAGATTCCCGCGTTCGCGGGAATGACAGCTCACTACACGATTATACTACTTATCGGGCTTAAAAACTAATAGATCCCGGATATTCGTCTTGTTGTTGTTCCGTTCCGGAAAAGTCACTTCGTGCCGTTCCCGGAAAGGAACCTTTTATTAACCCAGCGAAAACACGAAGTATTTCCACACTATAAACGCGACAATCCCGTGAGAGAGGGCCGGACCCCATATGTTGTCGAAATATTCATAGAGATACCCCCAGAGCGCTCCGACCAGGGTGATGAGTCCCAGCAAAAAGCATCCCTCTTTGAAGGGTATGATAAAAAATATATAGAAGTGGACCAGGCCGTACAGGACTGCTGTTACCCATATAGACGGGTTCTTCGGGAGAATTTTTGATATCTTCCTTTGGATGAACCCCCGCCAGAATATCTCCTCGCCCAATCCGATCAGGAAAAGCGAAAAACCTAGATACGGTAGAACCTCTTTTAGGGCCTCCCCCGCTGACAGAAGCCTGTATCCAAGCTCCCCATGAAAAGAGATCTTTAACCCGTAAGAACTGAGAAAGCTGTTTATTTCGAGCACCTTGTCTATGGGGTAACCCGTCATGCCCAGAGCCTTCAGGATAAAGCCCCCTAAAAAAGCGAGGATCAGACCCGTCAAGACGCCTGTACCGACGGAGGGCCACAAAGATCTTCTTTTAAGACCCACAGAGCTTATGCCCTTTCCCAGAAGTCCGACCTGCCAGAAGAGGGGCACGGAAAAACTAAAGGAAAAGGAACCGTACACGCCGAAGCCCAAAAGTATCAAGGGAAGGGCGACTGCGGCGATGGATACCGCGAGACGAAATAATGGAGTTAGTTCCTTTGGCATGTTCCCTATTCTACACCTTATGTGGGTAGTACATAAAAAAGAATCGCAAAATAATGACATATGCTGCCGCCCAGAACAAATAAATGCCATATTGCATGATGAAAAGGCAGCTTATTAAAAAAGTGAAAAATAATTCCCAATGTATAGAATAATCCCCCTGCGATCAGCCAAACAATTCCTTTGAGTGGAAAGTTGTCTATAATGGGCCGCACGGCAATAAGAGCAAGCCATCCCATTGCCAGGTAAGTGAGAGTAGATAAAATAAGAAACCTTTTTACAAAGAACATTTTAAATACTATTCCCACTAAAGCTAAGGCCCAAATTGTGCCAAACAAAGCCCAACCCCATGCCCCCCTTAACGAGATAAGCGCAAAAGGAGTATATGAACCGGCAATTAAAAGATAAATAGCAGAATGGTCTATTATTTCTAATATATGTTTTAGGCGACTCCGGGGAAAACTGTGATACAAAGTAGAAGCTGTATATAATATAATTAGAGTGCTGCCGTAAACGCTGAAACAACTTACCCGCCAGATATCTCCGCGCGTACTTGCCAATACAACAAGAATGACAATACCTACAATACTTAACAAAAGGGCAATGCCATGTGTGATACTGTTCGCCATCTCTTCTATTAAAGACTGATCATTTTTTTCCATTTCGCCTTTGAATAGTAATATGCCGCCGCTTTTCATAGGGGTATCTTACTATAAAAAGTGAAAAAAAATGCAAGAATTTTGGAAAAAAAGTTGTCTATAAGTGTAAGGGAGATAAAAACAAAAAGGAGGCTATTAATGAAAGGGGTAATTTCAGCAGATAAGATCAAGGGTAAGATATATCAGATCAGGGGTAGAAATGTGATGCTGGACAAAGATCTGGCTGAGCTTTATGGAGTTGAGACAAAGCAATTGACTCGCCAGGTTCGTAGGAATATTGATAGGTTTCCCAATGATTTTATGTTTCTCCTTACAAAGAAAGAAGTTACGAACTTGAGGTGCCAATTTGGCACCTCAAGTTGGGGAGGCATGAGATATGTTCCATACGCTTTTACTGAACAGGGCGTTGCAATGTTATCGAGTGTTCTTAATAGTAAAAGAGCGATTAAGGTTAATATTCAAATCATGCGCGCTTTTGTAAGCTTAAAGAGAATGGCTTTTACGTACGAGGGTCTTAGGCGAAAAATCGAAGCTATGGAAAAGAAGTATGACGGGCAGTTTCAGATCGTCTTTAAAGCTATAAAGAAGCTAATGGAACCGCCGCCGGCAAAGCCGAAACGCAGGATTGGTTTTCAGCATGATTCCTAAAATTGGTGGGTTAGGCGGGGTTTATTTATTTATCGGGAGAAGGCTCAATAGCAAGTAGATCCAGATATAATATAGCCCGACAAGGACAAAAATAACGCCCGTGAGCTTCCTGGCGTATTTTTCGGCATTGCTGAATCTATGAAACCAGTGCGAGGCGATTTCAACCCCCAGGGCCATACATACCGAGACGACCACCACGGGCAAGGCCGTGCCGATCCCGAATAAAAAAGGCAGGAGAATACCGTTACTGCTGCTGAGGGCAAGCGGGATCAGGCTTCCAAAAAACAAGGCTGCCGAGATCGGGCAGAACGATAACGCGAACAAGACCCCAAGCGCGAATGCCCCCTTTATGCCGGACCGGGCCAGGTTCTGTTTCTTTTCTTCAGAGAAAGAGATATTCAGCCCACCGAACCTGACAATACCCAGCAAGAAGAGGCCCACAAGCAGCAATAAGGGTCCTAAAGCCATGTTCATGTATCGCTGCAGGAAATTACTTATAAAAGAAATTTTTGCCAGTGAAGCAATGATCAAAATTCCCAGAACCGAGTAAGTTAACATGCGGCCCAACGTGTAGGCTATTCCCGCCAGCAACACCTGTCTTGGGTGAGTTACCCGTTTAGACAGAAACGAAATAGTAGCTATGTTTGTAGCAAGCGGACAGGGACTTATTGAAGTTAAAATCCCTAGCCAGAGTGCCGAGATAAGCGCTGCCATCAATTTTTCTCCTTATAATTCTTTCAAAAACTTACTCACTTCTTCATCGATATAGTTATAAAATTTCTGCTTATTTCCCAGATACTCCCAAACTTTTGCGAGGTTTTCATGTTTTACCTCTCTGCCGCCTTTTACCAGAGAAGCGACTACTGACCTGGTGTAAAGCTGGTAGTCTTCCACGAAATGAGAATTTTCCTTGTGATCGACATTAACGACTTTGTAGATCAGCTTGTCCGCTTTGAGCTCTTTACTGAAATATTTTTCAATCGCTCCGCGGGTATACAGTTCTATTTTATGACAGGAAGCACACCGGAAATTTCCGTGAAAATAATATACAACAATATGATTCCCTGAAGCATCTTCACTTTTGATATCTGCCGCATCAGCAATAAGCCCCATACCAAAAATATAAATACATAAAACCCCTGTTAAAAACTTTAATCTCATTAAAGCTCCCTTGCTTCTTCAATCCATTTTTTTATTTCATCAATCTTTGGGACTTTCCCTGAAGATTTGAGTTTTCCATTTATCCTTAATCCAGGCGGTATCATAATCCCAGCTTCAACTATCCTGCCCATATCTTTTACTTTTTCTACTTCGGAAGTGATATTCAGTTCTGAGAGAGCTTCTTTTACTACCCTTTCAAGTTGCTCACATTTGGGACACCCTGGTCCAAAAACTTCAATCTTCATCTCTCCCCCTATCCTAAAAATGTTGGCATAATAAACCAAAAAACAAGTCCCGCAATAACACCGCATATCCACATAAGCGCAGTATACACAACAGGAACTTTGGGACTTACGATCTTACAAACACCTAATATTGACGGCAGACTCAAAGCAGGCCCTGTTAATAGATGTGCCATAGCCGGTCCTGTTCCCATGCCTGACTCCAAAAGGCTCCTTACTAAAGGAGCTTCAACAAGGCTCGGGGCATACATCAAAACGCCGATCGCTGACGCTAACATGATCGGCAAAAGCCCTACACCGAGATACTTCACGAGAAAAGCGGGCGGCAAAAAAGCTTTTACTAAACCTGCAAGAATAACACCAAGAAGTATCAAGGGGAGAACCAGCTTTACGAATTCCCAGGAATAACGGAACATATTTATGATCCTTCCTGAATAGCTTGTATTCTTCCCTTCTTCCTCACCGAAACAATTTTCCATTGAAATAGCTTCAGGGGCCTGGATCTTCCCTTTTAGCGCTTTCTCTGTGATATAACCAACAATAATCCCTGAACTTATGGCAAAAATTATTCTCACGAGAGTAAACTGCCATCCCAAGAGCGCTAAAGTTAAAAGAACCGCTGCAGGGTTAACGGCAGGAGCTGCGAGTAAAAATGTCAGCGAAGGGCCAAGCCCGGCACCCCTTTTATATAAACCGCCAAAAAGCGGAATGATGCTGCATGAACACATCGAAAGAAGCGGTCCGCCGACACCTCCTATTATATAAGGCAGGGGGCCTCTGCCGGAACCCATTAGTTTTATGACCTTGTCTTGTGGGACGAATTCATGAAGCGCCCCCGCGGCGATAAACGCCAAAAGAAGGCATAGCCAGGAATGTTTAACATATTCGACAATAGTTACGATTATAAGCATATAGACGGGGATATTTTTCTGTTCCAAAAGCTCGGCCGTAATGACTTCGCTTTGCTCCAATGCACTTTTATACCCCCTCCATGCCCCGCCCCATTCATATACGAGGATAATGGCAAAAATCATTATTACAATGCTAATAGCAAAAATCGTCCTTTTATCCATATTATTCCTTTATGATCTTGCAGGATCCGCCTTCTATTCTTATTGCCTTAATATTTACAAGAGCGTCACCTATTTTCCGGTGCGCTGATGAAATTATCCTTGAAAAAGTCGGCCGCGAGATTTTCATCTTTTTGGCAGCTTCTTCCTGCTTCAATCTTTCTACGTCGGCAAGTCTTATCGCCTCGTATTCATCAATGGTTAAAGTCGACCCTTTTAATCCGCCCTTTGGCGTACACTGCGGCCTGAAACATTTTTCCCCTGGTTCGCATTTTACCCATCTTTTTTTCTTTGGTCGCATGAGACCTCCAGTTATGAACATATGTTCATAACTAGTATATCCTAAAATTCCAATCAAGTCAATGGGAGATTAAAGAGTAAAATAGACTTGCGTAGGGATGGTTCCTAAATTTAGCCCATGGCGCAGGTTCCGCCGCCCAACTTGGCTTTATACATTTTCTTGTTATAGGGCAGTTTCATCAGGAGCATCCCCATGAGGCAGTTGTCGGTGATCCCTGCAAAGGTAAGGCTTGAGGATACAAATATCGGTATCGCAAAGAACCATTTATTTACGAGCAGGCCCAGCAGCGTGCCTGCGAGCACCATAAGTCCCGCGATAATTCTTACCTGTCTTTCCAGGGAAATTCCCCCTACTCCCTTTATAACGGGAAGTCTTTCTTTTTGCCAGCGTGTCATGCCGCCTTCCATCACTTTTACGTTTTGGAGTCCTGACTGTATGAGCATGTCGGCTGCCATGGGAGAGCGGTTCCCGGTCCGGCAAAAAACTATGTAATTCTGTTTGGTTTTGGCAAGTTCGTCCAACCTTGCAGAAAGTCCGTCTATGGGAATATTAATCGAATTGTCAATGTGGACATCGCTATATTCAAGCACTGAGCGCACATCCAGGAGCTTAACGCTTGGATCTTTTGAGGCAAGTTCCTGCGCTTCTTTGGGCGGGATCATTTCCAGGGACATCGCCTCACCTTTCTGGTTCACACGGATAATGTTATCAATATTGAACGGCTTGGGTATTTCTTTTGAACGCATGTCCCGGGCGAACGCTTCCTTATCCTGCTCTTTCATAAAAGGGTTGGTCTCTCTTTCCTTAGCAATGGTGGAAGACTTTTTTTCATGGTAATCATGAGCTGGATAGACTTCTGTATCGTCCGGCAGTTTTTTTAATTTTTGAAGAGTGTCAAACATGGATTCCGGAGAACCGTTCTGGAAATCCGTACGGCCCACACTGCCGATCAAAAGAACGTCACCGGTAAATAGCCCGCCTTCCCCATAGATACTTACCGCGTCGTCAGTATGACCGGGTGTGTATATGGCTTTAAACTTTTTGGAACTAAGCGAGATGTCATCCCCATCTTTAAGGCGTTCATCGGCCACTTCGGAAATGGCCTTTTCACCCATCAGTACTGGCACATTGTATTGTTTTTTTAGTACCGATGCGGACGAAAAGTGATCAGCGTGGGTGTGAGTGTCGATTATATATTTCAGTTTAAGCCCTTTTTTCTCTATGTATTTATTGTATTCGCTTGGCAGGCTTATGTGAGGATCGATGATCAAGGCTTCACTTTGTGAGCTTAAAATGTACGAATAACAGCTTCCCGCAGAAAATTGTTTCAAAGCAAAGTCTTTAGACATTTTCCCTCCCAGTCCCTATTCACTAAATAAGGATCTTATACATCGCGTGTGGCGATGAGGTTGACGCCCAGTCCCAGTATATTGTCCGCTATTATATCCCCCATATGCACCGGGCGGTCGAGTACGATCTTTTTTATCTCGTCCATCAAGTCCATGATCCTGGCCTTAGGTATGGGTCCGTCCGTTCTTACGGGCACCATCTTTACCGGAAGCCCTTTAGTCAGGACCGTCGAGGTCAATACCCTGACGGGGTTCTCGATCTCCGCTACCGCGTATTCTTCGCCTTTCGGGCATTTGTGGCCGCTCACCTTGACGACCTTGCAGTTGGCGATGTCCACTTCCAGGGAACAGCCCACAGGGCATTCTATACACGTTATCTTCTTTGTCATCTCGATCCCTTGAGGTATTCCGCGGCCAAGCGTCCCGCGATGATGCTGTCGCGCGTCACGCTGTCCACGATGTCGTAGACATTGAAAGAATTCCCGCAGACAAAAAGCCCCGGTACGGATGTCTTATTTAACTCCTCAGAGACGGGTGAATTCGTCTTCTTGTCCAGCTGGATCCCGGCCATCTCTATAAGCTCGTTCTCCGGGATAAGTCCGACGGAAACGAGAAGAGTATCGCACGTTATCTCCTGCTTTGAGCCGGGGACTTCGTTCATGTTAGCGTCCACCCTGACCATGTCCACTTTCTCCACCCTGTCTTTGCCGTAGATCCTGGATATCTTATGGCTGAAGTAAAGCGGGATATCAAAATCCTCAAGACATTGCACGATGTTCCGCAAAAGTCCCCTGCTTTCTTTTCTTATCTCGATCACCGCTTTTACTTTGGCGCCTTCAAGCCTGAAACGCCTGGCCATAATGAGGCCTATGTCGCCGGAGCCGACTATAACTGCCTCTTTTCCGGGCAAGAGGCCCTCTATGTTTATCAGTTTCTGGGCGAGTCCCGCGGAAAATATCCCCGCCGGCCGTGTTCCCGGGATGTGAACCATTTCACGCGTTCGCTCCCTGCAGCCGGTTGCCATTATAAGGGCTCTGGCCTTTACCGTTTTCATGACCCCGGGCCTTAAAAATGTAAGCACTTTATCACCCGTGAGGCGCACGACAAAAGATTTCAAACTGATCTCTATGTCGGGCATGCTCCTTACCTTTTTGATGAATCTTTCCGCGTATTCCGGACCCGTGAGGACCTCTTTGAAATACTCTATCCCGAACCCCGTATGTATACACTGGTTGAGTATTCCGCCCAGATACTGATCCCTCTCGAGGATCAGTATATCCCTTACGCCGTTCTCGTGGGCTGATATAGCGGCCGCCATGGCGGCCGGGCCGCCTCCTGCTATGACAAGATCCCGCTCAACCATCGCCTCTCTTCCCCTTGATAACTTCGGAACCGCGCCCTCTTTTTGTTATATCCGTTAAAGGCGTGT
>JBAROI010000149.1:0-3631 GCA_049642015.1 Candidatus Omnitrophota bacterium
GGTTATGCCGCAAGCACGGAAGTAGCGGCAGCAACGGGAGAAAAGGGAGGGAAGCAGCAGGGGAAGGCCGGAAAACTCGAAGAGGCGGCCACACCCGGCGTAAGCACGGTAGAAAATGTAAGCAATTTCCTGAAAGTAAAACCCTCTGATCTAATAAAAACGCTTATATACATCGCCGATGACCAGGCCGTTGCCGTTCTCATCCGGGGAGACCACGAAGCGAATGAGACGAAAATAAAGAATAGCCTCAAGGCCAGGTCGCTGGAGCTTGCTGACGAAAAGAAGGTGGAAGAGGTTACCGGCGGACCAATGGGGTTTTCAGGTCCAGTGGGCCTGTCTTCAGTGAAGATACTGGGGGATAACGCGGTCCGCGGGATGGTAAACGGTGTTACGGGGGCGAACGAAAAGGACAAGCACCTCAAAAACGTCAATCCGGACAGGGACTTTAAGGTGGACGAGTGGACGGACGCGAGGATCATAACCGAAAAGGACCCGTGCCCAAAGTGCGGCGGCACAATAGAACTTAAAGAAGCTATAGAGGTCGGCCACACGTTCAAGCTGGGGACTAAATATTCCGAATCCCTCGGCGCCAAGTTCCTGAACGAAAAAGGAAAAGAAAAACTTGCGGTCATGGGGTGTTACGGCATCGGGGTGAACAGGATACTCGCGGCTCTCATCGAGAATAGCCACGATAAAGACGGGATAATCTGGCCGGTGTCCCTGGCTCCTTGCGAGGTTTCCGTGATACCGGTAAGCAGGGAAGATAAAAAAGTCGTTGCCGAATCCGAGAAAATATACACCGAGCTTAAAGAGGCCGGAATTGACGTTATCCTGGACGACCGCGAAAAAACAGCCGGGGTGAAGTTCAAGGATTCTGACCTGGTAGGCTTCCCGCTTCAGGTAGTCATAGGAAAGAAAAACCTGGACAATGGAAAGATCGAGATCAAAGACAGGTCTACGGGTGAAAAGACGCTTGCGGGAAAAGACGAAACGCCGAAAAAAGTGAAGAAGATGCTCGGCCATGGATAAGGTCAAAGTCCTTTCAAGAATAAATTAGAAAACTGGATAGGAGATCTGCATGGATAGACCAAAGAGCCGGATGGAGCAGGTCAAGGATATCGAAGGAATCAAGGTTTTAAAAGCCCTGGGCAATCTAACGGTAGACAATACGCCTGAGTATTATAGGATCTGCAATACTGTGATCAGGGATGAAGGCACAAAAGCGATCTTACTGGACCTGGCGGAAGTCGAGGAAATGGATACGGCGGGCTTTGCCTGTTTGATGAATTTTATAAGAGAGCACATGAAGGAAGGGATCAAGATCGGCATTATTAACCTGAACAGAAAAGAAAAGGCTCTCGTGGAAATATTGCGTATTGCGCCGGCGATACATCTTTTTACCAGCGAATCTGAAGCTATTGAAGAGCTAAGCCGGGAGCCATGATCGCGCCAGAGGATCGTAAGAAAGGTGGTTTAAGAGTGAAGGGTAAAATTTTTACAGCTACGATAATTGCCGTGAGCCTGATTTTTATAGGCGCGCATTTAACTTCCGCGGATAGCATGAAAGAAATACGCAACAAGAATGGCGATATTGTTGAGAAACGTTATTACAGGGACGACGGTTCCCTGGAGCAGGTCGAGAAGTACGACGATCTCGGCCATAAGATCGGTGTTGGTTATTACGGAAGTAACGGAAAATTGCGTGAAAGTTCTGACGGATGGGCCGCGATGAGGTGGAAATATAAAGACGGGAAGGTCATGGGGGAAGGTTATTACGGCGCGGACGGCCACCTGAAGGAGCTTAAGCAATATAACGAACTCGGAGATCTTGTCGCGAAACAGTATATAGGAAGCGGATTGCCTGATCCAAGTGAAGAGTACAATCCGATCCCACCATTATCCGGGGAAACGAATTCTTATTACGATAGATACGGAAGGCCGGAGGGGTCGACTTCGATCAGCTATGATCCGGTATGGTTCCCGGAATTATGGCTCCTGGACGAAGAATATAATGATTAAGATGTTATGTCTTGACAACCATATTACATTATAATACAATCATTTACACGGAGTTATAGTCATAAGTGGGCTTTTTGCCCACTTATTTTTTTAAATGGAGATAAATTATGTCTTTAGTCGGTGTTCCGGAGGAATTAAGAGAGCATATACGCGAAGAAGCGGAAAGGTCCAATTACCGGCTCGTGGGTATTACTACGAAGGGAGGGGATTCTTTTCTAATGGAAGTCGTCCTGGACAAAGAAGGTGGCATTACCCTGGATGAATGCGGCGAATTTAACAGAAGAATATCTTCCTGGGTAGAAGAGCAGAACCTCTTCCGGAGCGGTTTTACGCTGGATGTGTCTTCGCCGGGACTGGATAGAGAGCTTAAGGAGGACGGGGATTTTTCCTGGGCCGTGGGAAAAGAGGTCAAGATCACGGTTCACGAACCGGTAAACGGGAAAAGCGCTATCATCGGTATACTTGTGGAAGCGGACGCCGGGAAAGACCTGGTCGTGGAAGAAGATGAAGGTAATAAGTTGACCGTGGCTAGAGGCAACATAGCCAAGGCCAGGCTTTGGGTTAAAATATAAAGAGAGAGATGGTATGAACGAGGAACTATTAGCTGCACTGGAAAGAATAGAAAGAGAAAAAGGGATAAGCAAAGAGATCCTGTTCAAGGCGATAGAAAGCGCCCTGATAAGCGCTGCCCGGAAGGTTATCGAGGACAAGGATATCGATAAGGAAGATATCACCGTCAGGATAGACGACAAAACAGGCGAGGTCAAAGTCTACGAGCAAGACACGGAAATCAAGAGCGAAAAGTTCGGGCGGATCGCCGCACAGACCGCGAAACAGGTGATCATACAGAAGATACGGGAAGCGGAAAGAGACGTTGTTTTTGAAAAGTATCTCCAAAAAGCCGGGACTATCGTAAGCGGTTCGGTCCACCGTTTCGAAAAGGGCAACATAATCGTTGAGCTGGACGACACTGAAGCGGTCCTTCCTAAATCAGAACAGATCCCCCGTGAAAAGTTCCGCCAGGGAGAGGTGGTAAGGGCATATCTGCTTAAAGTGGAGAGAGAGACGGGCGCGCCCGAGATCATACTGTCGCGCGCCGACGAAGGTTTTGTCAGGAAGCTTTTTGAACTGGAGGTTCCGGAGATCTCCCAGGGCATTATTGAGATAAAAGCGATAGCAAGGGAAGTCGGTGAAAGGACAAAAATCGCTGTTCATTCAAAAGAAGATAAAGTCGATCCGGTCGGAGCGTGCGTGGGAATGAGAGGGTCCCGCGTAAAGGACATTGTGAGAGAGATGCACGGGGAGAGGATAGATATAGTCAGATGGAGCGACGATATACGCGAATATGTTAAGAACGCGATCAGCCCCGCCGAGATCGTAAAGATAGATATTTACAGAGAACAGGAGAAGATGACGCTGTACGTTAATCAGGATCAATTATCCCTGGTGATCGGGAAAAAGGGAAGAAACATAAGGCTCGCTTCCAAGCTTCTGGGCTGGGAGCTTACCGTTGAGTCTCTCGGTGTGAGGGAAGTGTTATTATCGGAAATTAAAGAGATCGATGAGGAGACCCGGGGGATCCTGGAGGAAGCGGGTTATGAAAACGCGAAAA
>JBAROI010000174.1:0-4328 GCA_049642015.1 Candidatus Omnitrophota bacterium
CGTAAACACCAGGTTCCATACTTCCACGAACCTTCCGCATTCGCACGCGGGACTGCACTCTTCCTTGCCGCACCCGACGTCCCTGCCCCAGTCGTAAAAGATCTCCGAGCACGGCCCGCATGGACCGTTCGGCCCCTTTGTCGGCGCGTCTGCCGGCCAGAAATTATCGTGCGCGCCAAGCTTGACTATTTTTTCCGCCGGCACTTTTACCTCATTAAGCCATATGTTATACGACTCTTCGTCTTCCTCGTAAACAGATACCCATAGCCGTTCCTCGGAAAGGCCCATCTCTTTCGTCATGAACTCCCACGCCCACTCGATGGCCTCTTTCTTGAAATAATCCCCGAAAGAGAAATTACCCAGCATCTCAAAAAACGTATGATGCCGCGGGGTCTTGCCCACGTTTTCGAGGTCTCCCGTTCGCAAACACTTCTGACAGGAAGCAGCGCGCGTAAAAGTAATGTTCTTGCCCATGAACTGGTCCTTGAACTGGTTCATCCCCGCCCCGGTAAATAAAAGAGTCGGGTCGCTCCTGGGCACAAGAAGATCACTGGAGACCACCGTGTGTCCCTTTTTCTTAAAAAAATCAAGGTATCTCTTTCTTATCTCACTTGACTTCATCGTTTATCGCCTCTTCGGCGGCCTCGGGGTCAATGCCCCTCCGCAGAAGATACTGGAACATCTTTCCTTTTTCGATACCGGGTTTTGATTTTGACAGTTTCTTCTTTATAAGCTCCGCCGCCATTGTCCTTTCGTCCAGCTGGCTGGCTTTTTCAGTGAACGCTTGCTCGATGATCTCTTTTTGTATGCCTTTGCTCTTGAGTTCTTCTTTTAAAGCCCTTTTCCCTTTCGGGTTCGACCTTAGCCGCGAATCGATCCACGCTTCGGCGAACTTAAGATCGTTAACGAGCCCGTCCTTTTTCAGCAGGTCCAGCAGGCGCTTTCTTACTCTTTCTCCGTACCCCTTGCCTTTAAGCCGCTCGTCAATTTCGTGCTCGCTTCTTTGGCGCAGAGAAAGAAGGCGCAGACAGTAAGCTTTCCCCTTCTTTAGTTCTCCCCCCGTGATGTTATCCATGTGTCGTGAATAAACAGCAGGCGTGTCAAATTGCCGGATGTGATCCTTTTTTTTTAGTGAGCGGCCATGGCCTTTTTTACTTCGCTCTCAATTTTATTCAAAACTTTCGGGTTTTCCTTAAGATAAACCCTGGCATTTTCCTTGCCCTGCCCTATTTTTTCATCGCCGAACGAAAGCCAGGTCCCGCTTTTCTTAATGATCCCGATCTCCTCACCCATATCGATGATGCTGGAAGCGCGGGATATCCCTTCGTCAAACATGATGTCGAACTCGGCCTGCCTAAACGGCGGCGCGACCTTATTTTTAACGACCTTCGCTTTGACGCGGCTTCCTACAACCTCGTCGCCCTTTTTGAGAGACGCTATTCTTCTGAGATCTATCCTTACGGAGGAATAGAACTTCAGCGCCCTCCCACCGGTGGTAGTTTCGGGGTTGCCGAACATCACGCCTATTTTCATCCTTATCTGGTTGATGAATATCACGCAGGTCTTGGACTTGCTTATGGCGCCGGTCAGCTTCCTGAGTGCCTGGCTCATGAGGCGGGCCTGAAGCCCCACGTGTGAAGCGCCCATCTCGCCCTCTATCTCTTTTCTCGGAGTAAGGGCCGCCACTGAATCTATGGCGACTACGTCAACGGCATTGCTACGGACGAGCGTTTCGGTTATCTCCAGCGCCTGCTCACCGTTGTCGGGCTGCGAAA
Source organism: Candidatus Omnitrophota bacterium (assembly GCA_049642015.1). Lineage (GTDB taxonomy): Bacteria > Omnitrophota > Gorgyraeia > Tantalellales > Tantalellaceae > JBAROI01. The sequence goes on from JBAROI010000174.1 coordinate 1,776, forward strand.
CCAGGAGATTATCAAGGTTCACCCCTATTTTTTGGGCGTAAGTAGAATCAAACGCGTGCTCGGCGTCTATAAACGCTACCTCGCCGCCCATCTTCTGCGCGTTGGCGAGAACGCTCAAGGTAAGCGTTGTCTTTCCGCTCGATTCGGGACCGAACACCTCAATGACCCTCCCTCTGGGAAATCCGCCTGTTCCAAGAGCCATATCCAGCGCAACGGAACCCGTAGATATTGACTCTACTTTTTTCTTGCATTCCTCGTTCATTTTCATTATTGCGCCTTCGCCGTAATCCTTTTCGATCTTGCTGAGCGCCAGGTCGAGAGCTTTCCTCTTGGTGCTGTCTTTTTCTTCGGTTTTCTTTGAAGCGACTTTGCTTTCAGGTTTGGTTTTAGCTTTTTTAGCCATCTTTATCCTCCTAATTAATTTAATTTTTAAAATTATTACCTGCTATATTATACTGATAAACTACTCTTTTTCAAAGTATTTTTCGCCTTGCCCGCTATTATAGACAACTTTTTAGTCGAAATTCTTGCATCGACCTGGTTGAATATAACCAGTTAAACGAATTTGGCTTCAAAGAGAGGGGTGTACACGGCGCCTTTCGGGGAAAGGTCCGATTTGAAAAGCACTATTTTAGAGATATGGCTTGGGGCCGGGGTTACCTTTATCTTAAGAGCTTCTTTCTCCAGTTCTTCCTTATTTTTCGCAGACCTGACCCTTCCAATGGTAAGGTGGGACTTGAAGGAGCGTTTTTCTTTTTCAAAACCTTCCTGGGCCATGGCATCTTCCACCTGTCTGGCCAGAGATTTGACCTCCTCGGCCCCCTCTCCTACCCCTATCCAAAGGACCCTCGCCTGCCTCCAGGTGGGGAATACTCCGATCTCGCTTAATACAATATCGAATGGCGAAGCCTCCGAGGCTATTTTCTCCAGCTTTTTGGAAATGGACGCGATCCTTCCTTCGGGGACGTAGCCCAAAAACTTCAGCGTTAAATGAATGGATCCGGGCTTCACCCACTTCACGTTTGCATCGGCTTTCTTCAAAACTTCTTCGATCCGGGCAAGCTCCGCCCTCGCTTCATCCGAAAGCTCCAGTGCCACAAAACTCCGTATTTTAGTTCCGGCATTATCGTTCATACGTTCTTTAAAATAACCTCCAGCATGGCATCGGCAAACTGTTCCTTGAGCGATTCTCTATCGCCCTCAAATAAAACTTTTTTGGTCTTTATCTCTTCATTTGATGCAAATGCTATATGCGCGAGACCAACGGGTTTTTCTTCGCTTCCGCCCGCCGGGCCGGCTATACCCGTTATCGCTACCGCGACATCGGCATCAAGGGCGCTTTTAGCCCCTTTTGCCATGGCGCGGGCTACCTGGGCAGAAACAGCACCGTGCTTTTCCAGAAGCTCCCGCGAAACGTAAAGGAGGAACGTTTTGACGTCGTTTGAATAAGCCACGACCCCTCCCTTGAAATAATCGGAACTTCCGGGAATGTTGGTTATGCGGTGCGATACAAGGCCTCCCGTGCACGACTCGGCAACCGCCAGGGTCATGCCCTTTTCCGTGAGTGTTTTCGCGATCAATATTTCAGGTAATTCCTTCCCTTCCATGGAAGGTATTATACATGTTCAGGTGCTAAGGGGCAAGTGCTGGGAGTGGGGACACTTTTAATCTCAAAAAAAGGTACACTTTGGTGCTTGATTTCGCAAGCGGTACAAAATAGCCGAGGGGTTGAGCCCTCGGCTATTTTTCGCTATCCGCTATGCGCCATATGCTATCCGCTATGCGCTGCATATTACGCGGCGGTGGTTATAAACTCCGCTATGTCTTTATATAACTTTTTGTCAGCAGTGATCGGTTTTGCCCCCGGGATAAGGTAAATAACCACAGTGGGGCCGCACATCACGCTTTCATCAAATGCTTCTATATTGGATATGAATTCGTAAAAATTTCTTACCGTTATTCTGTCATATCCGCTTGCTCCCTTATTCATCAAAGCCCGCGCGAGAGTATAGAGGACGACCTCGACGAGCGGATAATAATGGTCAAGTTCCAGTTCGTTGCCTTCATTGATGCATGTCATTGTCGAAATTCCGTCAAATCTTTTGAAATGCTTACGGTTTTTCTCATTAGCTACGATTATAATGTTTTTTTCCACCACTTTACCGCTATCGACAAGAGTCGTGAGTTTCCCTGCAAGCTTTACACCTTCTCCGTGCCTTACCTCGATCCTCCTTGTCAGCTCTCCCAGTTTGTCGTGTCTTCTGGTAAGAAGCGACAGAGTTTTTCTTAGGTCCTGGACTTTTTTCTGCGTCCATCCGGAACCCAGATCGTCATCAATGGCTACAATTATTCTTCCTTCTCTTTCGGCGACAGCCTCCCCTTCTCTTTCGGCGGCTTCTTCTACCGCGCCTTTAACGCTGTAATTTAACGTCTGCATGGCGATTATCAGCAGCGGCAGAACGCCTTTCATCCTGTCCAGCGGTGTGGACGGCCTTACTGCCGATGGCTGCTGCGCCTGTTCATCTCCGGACCCTTTTTCGCCGGGCAAAACTA
>JBAROI010000155.1:0-16600 GCA_049642015.1 Candidatus Omnitrophota bacterium
ACCAATATATTTAACAACTGAATACTTTATATTTCCGTTATCATCCACAAAGCCGGATGAAGGAGTAATCGTTTCAACGTGCACGCGGGAAGGCCTTCTTCCATCTTCAGCCGGCTCGACGGCGGGCCCCGTTACAAGGCCCCCTTGTAACGGGGCGGGTTTTTTTCTATCTTCTTCAGGCACAACGCTGCAATATCTGGGGTCATCCAGCCAGGAAAGAACCCAATCCTCATAATGAAATTCTCTATCTGTTCCCTCTTCTCCTGTGTCTCCGGTTTCAATTATTCCAATACCACAAAGTATTTCCAGGTAAGATTCGGGGAATATTACCATAAGCAATAATGTCCTTTTATCCGGATCAAGCGATCCATCCGGAAGACTCATTTCCGCGAGTATTTTGTAGCCCGCCTGTCTTTGGGGGTGAACTGACCGTTCTGCAAGACTTAAAAGATAATCTTTAACGCTCTTGTATTCCGATCTTTCAACCACATATTTGCGGTATTCATTTTGAATCGAATAAGCTTCAAATTCGCCTTTTAGTTTTAACGCAACAAAACGCTTAAATTTTTCTCGATATTCATCATATTGCAAGCTACCGTTTAGAAGGGTATAAAGATCAGGCTTAACAGCGTCAAGATCTTCGGTTAACTTGGCGATTTCCCGGGAGCGCTTAACCTGATGCGAAAGAGCGTGAACCATTTCGTGAAGAAGGTATGCTTCGATCTCGTCTTCGGTGTTATCATCCCAAAGAGCAACATTTACCCACATTATTCCGGCCTCCCTATCTATGGCCATGAAAAACGACTTGGGATTGTTGAAAAACTTAAAGCGGCGCTCTTGAACAAAGCTTTGTAATTTTTTAATGATTTCCTCATTGTATTCTGAAGAAATCCAGCCGTCATTTTCAATATGTCCGACAACACGATCGGCTATTTGAATAAGAACTTTGGAAATCGATTCTTTTGCCGCTTCAGCAACCGGCGCCACAGAAGGAGGATCCGCAGGTGACTCGGCGGCGGGAATTCTTTCTATCTTTATCCTGCTTGCGCCGCTTGAGATATCTCTTGCGATTTTTTTCTTTAATTCGTCCAGGTCTCTGGGCTCCTTCTCTCCGGGCAGTACAATGCCGCATGTTGAACTTATTTTGAATCTTACCCCCTCTTTAAGTTTTACCCCTCTTTCTGGATCATCAATTATGCCCACCTCAACAACTACTGCATCCCCCTCTTTTTTGGGAACCTCGGAAGTAACATGTAGTACTCTATGCTCGTTAAAAAATGGATTGTAATTGTGTTGGCTGTTCCGGATGTTATAGTACCAGTCATTAAGTTGCGCGTTTATGTTCTGGCATGGTATTTTATTATCCTTGGCTATCATCTCTGCGATGATCTTCGTTTCAAGTCTGAGCTGGAGGTCGTCCCTCCCTCCAGTTACGTCTAATATAGGTTTAAATAATGACTGGACCTGGAGGGTGGAATTGTGTGATGGCAGCCTCCCCCCGGGGTATGCCCAGGAGATCGTATTAATAGTGAACAGGCACACTACGACCATCGCTATGACCTTGATCCATATCCAGTGCCTGTTTTTTACGTTTTCCATCTTTTTTTCACCTAGTTGCCCGGGGAGCTGTTTTATCCCGTTTGGGGAAGGATAAAACAGCTTTTTCCCCGAGCTTTAAAACATTTTGTATTTCCAAAGATCCCTCGGTTCTACTCGGGATTATTTCGGCCTTACAACTTACGTTCCGTAAGTTGTGGCCTCAATAAAAAAAAGGCCAAACTGCCTTTTTCTCTAGGCAATTTGGCCGTCTAAAATGAGCCTATTATTGTAGCGCTACATTTATCCTAGACCCCAAACTTTGCGTCCCTGCGTCGCCGCAGGTTTGCCTTTATCTAGAATTTCTAACTTGATTAATATTAATCAAGTTCAATTAATATATCATATATGTGGCGTTAGTGCAAGATAAAGGTAGTTATCTTTTTCATTCTTAACGGGATGTAAGTGTTTATGGGTATTGGGGTTATGGTTAAAGAGATCCCCGCGTTTGCGGGGATGCTACATTGGGTTAGTATGGATGGCGCATTGGATTAGTCGAGGATGGTGATCTGGGATGGGTGGTCGATGATCATACTGGGGCCGTCTACATACTTTATCTTCCCTACCACCTCTATAAATTTGCCGGTATAATCTCTTGCGGGAAAGATGCCTTCTTTTTCAAAATAGACAAGATTTCTGCTGAATATTACTACATTAAATCCTCCGGAGAGGTTAAGGACTAAAACTCTTTTGGTTCTGCTTATTGCTAATACTTTGCCTCTTACGACTCTCACCTTTTCGGCATTATTTTCCGCGTCTTCGGAAAATATCGTCTTTAAATCTTTCCATATGCCTTTCTTTTCAGCGCGCGCCTGGCTCTGTGCATCAGCAAAAAGTTCGATGTACTTGTCGTTCGGCGGGATCACATAAAGTGTCGCGAGACCCTCTTTCAATAGTTCCTCGTTTATCATCTTGTCATCATCATAAACATATGCAAGCCAGCGTCCGTATTTATCCTCTTTTTGCTCGTCAAATTCCAGCCTTACCCATTTTTTTCCGACCGCGTACAGGTTGTGTCTCTTGGCGTCTTCCGCGTACGGCTCTGGCAAGTACTGCCACCTTCCCCCCATTCGCTTCCTCACTTCCGGAGTATCGATACCTATGTAACGGACCTTCCTTCCGTTTCTAAGCTCGATCGTGTCTCCGTCAATGACGTTCCGGACGAAATACTTGTCTGATGGCGCTTTTGGCTGATCCGTAGCGCTTGGCACGCAGCCGGCGATCGCTATGCAAGCGGCAAATAATACTGTGAGGATGCGTTGATTTTTCATTTTTGTTTGATCCCGGATATTCGCCTTCGGCGAATTCCGGGATGACATATTCTTTTTACCTTCGGCGAATTCCGGGATGACATACACTATGCGTTTATGCTTTCGCTGAAGGACATATCTTCTTTAGCGGGCATTCGGGACACAGCGGCCTTCGGGCGTCGCATATTTCCCTCCCGTGCGATATCATCAGATTAGACAGGTTGCCCCACTTCTTCCTGTCAAACAGAGCCATTAAGTCCTTTTCTATTTTTGCCGGATCCGTGTTCCCGGTAAGACCGAGCTTTCCGCTGACCCGCTTTACATGCGTGTCTACAGCTATCCCCTCGTTTTTACCATAAGCGTGGAAAAGGACGATATTAGCGGTTTTCCTGGCAACACCCGGGAGTGTGGTGAGCTCGTCCATGGTGTCCGGGACTTTCCTTTTGAAGTTGTCTACTATTTTTTTAGAGGACGCGATGATATTCTTTGCTTTGTTTTTGTAAAATCCGGTCGATCTTATCTCTCTTTCAAAAACGGCCTGTTTAGCACGGGCATAATCTTTCGCATTTTTATATTTTTTAAAGAGGTCCCTGGTCACCAGATTCACGCGCTTATCGGTGCACTGCGCGGACAGAATGGTCGCTACAAGTAATTGCAGGGCGTCAACGTGACGGAGGGCGGTTGTAGCTTGGGGATAGCTGGTCTTGAGGATGCTGTAGATCTTGTCGGCTGTCTTTTTATCCATGACCTAGATCATGGGACTTATTGAGAAGGTCCGAAAGACTTTCTCTGGAATCTCCTGAAAAAGCCCCTCTTTTCGCCTTTTTTCTCAACTTTTTTCTGTTCGGTTTTGGCTTTTTCCTTCTTGACTTCCTCTATAGTGCGCTCTTCTTTTTCTTCAGGCTCTACCCCGGGAGCTGCGTGTTCGGCTTTTTCTTCGGCCATTTCTTCGGGCGCTTTTTCCTTCTTTTTCTTTTTCTTCTTGGCCAGCTCTTTCTCTCTGGTGATGCCCAAAAGATCTTCGTCCGATATCGTCCTTTTCGTGAGTTCCATTATCGCCAGCTCCGCACCGTCGCCTTTTCTCGTTCCGCTTTGCATAATACGGGTATATCCACCGGACACGTCCTTGTAGAGGGGCGCCAGTTCGTCAAAAAGGCTTTTTACAATGCTTTTATCGCAGAGCTTCTGGAAAACGCGCCTTCTGGCGGTAACAGAAGCCGTATCTTTTTTTGCTATAGTTATCAGGGGCTCGGCGTAGCTTTTCAGCGCCTTGGCCTTCGCCATCGTGGTCTCTATTCTCTGGTATTTAAAAAGGTCGTTGGCCAGGCTTCTCAGCGTTGCCTTGCGCCAGCTTGTTCTCCGGCTGAGCCTGCCCTTTTTCTTACGATGCCTCATTTTCAGTCTCCTCTTCCAGTTCCATTCCAAGATGCATCCCCATCGCGCCAAGAATAGCGTTGATCTCGTTCAAAGATTTCTTTCCGAAATTCTTGTACTTCAGCATCTCCGTCTCTTTCTTTACTACCAGGTCTCCGATCGTCCTGATATTTGCCTCAGCGAGGCAGTTCGAACTCCTGACGGAAAGCTCAAGTTCAGATATGGGTTTCGTCAATTTTTTATTCAGGTCAGTCTTTTCCTTGGATTCTTCAACTTCCTCCTCGATCTCTTCGGGCAACTTCCCTATGCCCATAAAAAGGTCGAAGTGTCTCTGTAAGATGTTAGTGGCGTAAAGAAGCGCCTCTTTCGGCTCCATCGATCCGTTCGTGTTTATGTCCAAGATAAGCTTATCGTAGTCGGTGATATGGCCGACCCTGGTGTTCTCGACCTGTATTTCGACCCTGTTGACCGGCGAAAACAAAGAGTCTAAGGCAATAACGCCCACCGATTCATCGCCGGTCTTGTTCCTTTCCGAAGGAGCGTAGCCCCTGCCGCGCTCGACCCTCATCTCGATCTCAAGCTTCGCGTCTTCGGTCAGTGTCGCTATATGGTGATCTTTATTGATTATCTCTACGGTTTCGTCCGTTTTTATGTCCTTCGCTGTCACTTCCCCTTTTTTGGTCACGCTGAGAAAGATCGGTTTCGGACTTTTAAAGTGCGACCTGAGGACCAGTCCCTTGATGTTCATTATGATCTGAGGAATGTCTTCAAAAACACCGGGAATTGTCGAAAACTCATGCTGCGCGCCGCTAATCGTTATCTGCGTCACCGCCGTGCCTTCTATAGAGGAGAGCAACACCCTGCGCAGAGAATTTCCGATCGTTATGCCGTATCCCTTTTCGAACGGTTCAGCCATTACCTGTCCGTGTGTCGGTGAATACGTCGATTCATTAAAAACTATCTTCTTCGGTAATTCAAAATTCTTCAATTTAACTGTCATTGTGTATGTCCTCCTCTTAGCCGCCGCTAGGCGTTATTTCGAATACAATTCGACGATCAGGTTTTCCTCTATGATCATTCCGATATCTTTTTTCTCCGGCAACCTTCTAACTTCAACAGTAAGGCTTTCCGCCGTGACGTCCAGCCAGTCGGGAATTTCCCTGTCTTCAAGGATCTTCGAGGTTTCCTTAAACGCTTTTAGCTGCTCTTCCGAACCCCTCATCTGCACCTTGTCGCCGACTTTAATAAGATATGAAGGGATGTTCACCTTTTTGCCGTTAACGGCAGTAAAACCGTGACAGACCGCCTGCCTGGCTTTCGCGCGAGATCCGGCGAACCCTGCGCGATACACCAGGTTATCCATCCTTCTTTCGAGAAACTGCAGCAGGACCAACCCGGTTACGCCTTTCGCTTTTTCAGCCTTCACGAAATAATTTTTAAACTGGCGTTCCAGGAGACCATAAATTCTTTTTACCTTCTGTTTCTGCCTGAGCTGGATCGCGTAATCTGAAGGTTTTCTCCTGCGCCCACGGCCGTGCTGCCCCGGGGCGTATTCTCTTTTTAAAAAGGCGCACTTATCTGCGCTACACCTTGTGCCCTTCAGGAATAACTTCTCACCTTCTCTTCGGCAAAGCCTGCACGATGACGTTAATCTTCTTGCCATACCTTAACTCCTTATATTATTTAGATCCTTCTTCTTTTCTTTTGTCTGCAACCGTTATGCGGTGTGGGGGTAACGTCCTTTATGCCCCTAACATTGAAGCCCTCGGACTTTAAGCTCCTCACCGCGCTCTCCTTGCCGGACCCCGGGCCTTTTAAGCAGATCTTCACGTCCCTTATGCCGTGTATCTTAGCCTTTTTGGCGGCATCTTTTGCCGCTATGCTGGCGGCAAACGGCGTGGACTTCCTCGACCCTTTGAATCCGGTCGTTCCCGGAGAGCTCCAGCAAAGGACCTTGCCCTGGTCATCCGTTACGGTAACTATGGTATTGTTGAACGTGGCATGCACGTAAACAATGCCAGTTGATGTCTTCCTCAGGATCTTCTTTCTTTTTCTTGTTTTTGCTTTCTTCTGCACTTTTTCCCCTTATTATCTTGTTATGCTTTTCCGCCTTCACCGGGTGGTTTTCTTGTCGCCTTGTCTTTCATAACTCCGACCGTCTTCTTGGGACCTTTGCGGGTCCTGGCGTTCGTCTTTGTCCTCTGGCCGCGCGTAGGAAGACTCCTCTTATGACGCATGCCCCTGTAAGTCCCGGCCGTCATTAATCTTTTTATATTTCCCGTAACCGCCCTGCGGAGATCCCCCTCAACCTGGTATCTGGACTGTATTATGCCGGTAATAGTAGAGACTTCCTGATCGTCAAGGTCTTTCGCCCGCTTATCCGGCGAAATTCCGGCTTCTTCCAGGATCAAATTGGCTCGAGTCTTTCCTATCCCAAAAAGATAAGTTAAGGCTATCTCGATACGTTTTTCCTTTGGTATGTCAATTCCTAAGATTCTAGGCATACTTTCTCCTTTTTATCCCTGCCTTTGTTTATGCTTCGGGTCCGAGCAGATGACTCTTACAACGCCCTTCCTTTTTATGATCTTGCATTTCGGGCATATTTTACGAACACTTGGCCTGACCTTCATATTACTTCTCTCTCCTTATAATCCTTCCTCTTGTCAAATCGTACGGCGAAAGCTCCACTGTGACGGTATCCCCGGGAACGATCCGGATAAAATACATCCTCATCTTCCCGGATACGTGAGCAAGTACCTCATGGCCGTTTTCCAGTTTGACCTTGAACATCGCGTTAGGCAACGTCTCCAGTATCTCTCCGGTCACAACTATGGCTTCTTCCTTCGGACTCATGTCAATATCTCCGCTTTTTCCTTTCCAACTATTACCGTGTGCTCAAAGTGCGCGGACAGCTTTCCGTCTTCCGTTACCGCCGTCCATCCGTCTTCCAGGACCTTGATCTCTCTCGTTCCGGTGTTGACCATCGGCTCAATGGCCAGGATCATGCCCTCTTTGAGCCTCGGCCCCCTGCCTCTTTCGCCGAAATTGGGGACCTCCGGAAATTCGTGCAGCTCTTTCCCTATCCCGTGCCCCACGAACGCCCTGACTTCCTGGTATCCGTTTTTTTCAACGATCGATTGTATGGCATTGGATATATCGCCCACCCTGTTCCCAGCAACCGCTTCTTCTATGCCTTCGTACAGGCTTTTTTCGGTGATCTTCATCAGCCGCGCGGTTTTCCTGTCGACCTTTCCGACCGCAAAGGTCGCGGCGGCATCCGTGTAAAACCCGTTCTTCTTGATCCCAACGTCTATGCTCACGATATCACCTTCTCTTAAAACGATCTTCCCCGAAGGTATACCGTGAACCACTACGCTGTTAACAGACGCGCATATCGCGGACGGATATCCCTTGTAGCCCTTAAAAGCCGGTTCGCCGCTTTTTTCAGCGATCTTTTTCTCGATCTCGCTGTCAAGAAAAGCCGTGGAAACCCCTTCCCTTACAAGCTCTTTCGCGTAGGCAAGGATGTCCCTGACAACCTTTCCTGCTTCGCGTATCTTACGGATATCGGCATCGCTAGTCAGGACCGTCATTCTATCAAGCCCTCTTTTTTAAAAAGGGCGTCAACTCTTTCAAAAAGCTCTTCTGCCGAGATGTCGCCTTCGACCTCTTTCAGCAGACCTTTATCGTTATAATATTCCACAAGATCTTTAGTGCTTTCCTCGTAGACCTTTAATCGATTTTTTACGGTCTCGGGCTTATCATCCTCGCGCTGGAACAATTCGACGCCGCATTTGTCGCACACGTTGTCTTTCGCCGGCGGCATGTTGGGTACGTGATAGTTCTTGCCGCATTCAGGACATACCCTGCGCCCTGACAGCCTCTGGACCGCTACGTCTTCCGACGTCTTGAAATACAGCACCAGATCCAGGGATTTCTCCTCTTTTTTCATGGACTCGTCAAGCGATTCCGCCTGCACTTTTGTCCTCGGATACCCATCAAGTATTACTCCCCCGGCGGCGTCGGGCTTATTTATGCGATCGATTACCGCCTTGGTCACTATTTCATCGGGTACAAGCTCTCCTTTATTCATGTAACTTTCAGCTTCTTTTCCCGTTTCCGTGCCTTCCTTTATCGCTTCCCTCAGCATGTCCCCGGTAGAAACGTGGAGCAGGTCATAAGCCTTGATCAGCAAAGCCGCCTGCGTTCCCTTCCCGGCGCCCGGAGGACCCAGAAGAACAAGGTTTATCGTCCGCGTCTTAGTCCCGGCCATCACATCCTGCCCCTTACTCTTCCTTTTTTCATAAAACCCTCATAGTGCCGCATGAGCAAATGCGATTCGATCTGCCGCATTGTATCCAGCATGACACCCACGACGATCAAAAGCCCCGTTCCTCCGAAAAAGCTCGCGACAAGAAACGGTATATTAAGCTGGCTATTTATAACGCTGGGCAAAACCGCGATGATCGTCAAAAAGGCGGCACCCGGGAGCGTGATGCGTGTCATTATAAAATCCAGATATTCGGCTGTCTGCCTTCCTGGACGTATGCCCGGAACAAACCCGCCGGACCTCTTCATGTTATTCGCAATATCGATCGGATTAAAAGTTATGGCCGCGTAAAAATAGCAGAAAAACAGTATCAATAGCGAATAAACAACGTAATAAAGCGGCTGTCCCATCATAAGGGAATTCGCGACGCCCTGAAGGGCCCTGCCCGGTACCAGCCCCGCTATCGTCGCGGGAAAAAGTATAATAGACTGCGCGAATATGATAGGAATAACGCCGCTCTGGTTGACCCTGAGCGGGATGTACGTGCTTTGGCCGCCGTATATTCTTCTCCCAACCACTCTCTTGGCATACTGGATCGGTATCTTTCTTTGCCCCTGAGTAATAACAACTACCGCCACTATTACAGTAATAAACATAAAGCCCAGGAAAATCAGCTTAAAGGGATCTATCTGCGCCTGTCCCTGCGTGCCCGGCGCTACGAGCGCTGCCAGCTGGAACACGGCAGCCGGCAGTCTCGAAATGATACCGGCCGTAATAATAAGAGATATGCCGTTGCCTATACCTTTCTCCTGTATCTGCTCCCCAAGCCACATGATAAAAGCGGTTCCCGTGGTCAGTGTCAGGATGGTGAGCAGTCTGAAGCCCAAACCGGGATTCGCGACGATCTGCATGCCCTGAAAACGCGCGGGATTTTCAAGCCAAAGAGCGATAAAAAACGACTGTATTATAGCGAGCACGATCGTGCCGTAACGCGTATACTGGGTAATTGCTTTGCGCCCTTCCTCTCCCTGCCGGGCAAGCCTCTCCAAAGCCGGGACAACGGTCGTCAGAAGCTGCAGGATAATGGAAGCGGAGATGTACGGCATTATGCCCAGGGCAAAAATGGTCAAACGCCTCATGGCGCCCCCGGAAAACATGTTCATTATCCCAAAGAGCGTACCCCCCTGGGTCCTGGCGATATTGTCAAAGAACTGTGCCAGTTTCGCGCCGTCGATTCCGGGCGTAGGTATGAACGCGCCTATACGGTAAACAGCTACAAGCCCCAGCGTGAAGAGGACCTTCTTCTTTAGATCAGGTATCTTAAATATGTTGCTGAATGACTCAAGCACTTATTCTCTCCGTTTATATCACTTCGATTTTGCCGCCGGCCTCTTCAACCGCCTTCTTGGCGCTGCCAGAAAAAGCGTCCGCTTTGACCGTCAGGGATTTCGTAAGTTTACCCTTGCCAAGGATTTTTACCGGGAATTTTTTCTTTCCCAGCATCCCGTTCTCATGCATGAGCTCCCTATCCACAACAGTTCCCGCTTTAATGGATTTATTCTTTTCAAGATCACCGATATTGACGATGTTCCACTCGGTTTTAAATATATTCGTAAAGCCTCTCTTGGGGATCCTTCTGACGAGCGGCATCTGTCCGCCCTCAAAACCGGGGGTATACTTTCCGCCGCCGGACCTTGACTTAGCTCCCTTATGCCCGCGGCCGCTTGTTTTGCCCCTGCCGGAACCGATTCCTCTGCCCTTTCGCTTGCTTTTCGTTGTCGCGCCGGGCGCTCTTCCTATATCCCTGATTTTTACAACCATCTTATCCTCTTCTTTTTAACCGCAGCCTTTCAAAACCGTTTATTGTCGCCTTGACGATGTTCAAAGCATTCCTGGAACCTAAACTTTTTGTCAGTATGTTCTTGATGCCTACCGCGTCACATATGGCCCTGACGGGGCCTCCCGCGATAACTCCCGTTCCCGGGCCTGCCGGCTTTAAGAGCACCCTTGTGGCCTTGAATCTCCCGATGACTTCATGCGGGACCGTATCCCCCTTCAGATTCACTTTAAAGAAGCTCCTTTTTGCCTGGTCGGAACCTTTTTTGATCGCATCCGCGACCTCCTTGGCTTTTCCAAGGCCTATACCGACGTTGCCTCTTCCGTCGCCAGCTATAACTACCGCGTTGAATCCAAAGTTCTTACCCCCCTTGACGACCTTGGAGGTCCTGTTTATTTTTACGACCCGCTCAATGAATTCAGGGGCCTTCTCTTCAAAAAATTTCTCTGTTTTGGGAGGAGCTGCCGTTTTCTCTTCCCCTTTTTTCAGCACTTCAGCTTCATTATTTTGGACTTCAGCCATTTATCCTCCTGTTTAAAACTGTAGGCCGCCTTTTCTCGCAGCGTCCGCAATGGCCTTGACCGCGCCGTGATAATTGTAACCGGAACGATCAAATATGACCTTGGTTATGCTCTTTTCCGCAGCGATCTTCGCGATCTCCTCGCCGAGTACCGCGGCGGATTTGACGTTTTTCCGGGTAGCCGCGCTTAGTTTCTCCTGCACTTTCGGTGACAGCGTCGACAAGCTGCACAGCGTCTTATTCCCGACATCGTCTATAATCTGGACGTTAATATTCTTGTGGCTTTTATGTACGCTCATCCGGGGCCTTTCAGGACTTCCGGAGACCTTCCGCCTGATCGATCTTTTTCTTCTTAGCCTTCTTTCTTCGTTCTTCATCCCTTTATCCTTTAAGCTATGCTCTTGCCCTGTTTTTGCCGGACGTATTCACCTTCATACCTGATCCCTTTTCCCTTGTACGGCTCCGGCGGATAATAGCCCCGTATTTCTGCAGCAACCGCCCCGACCTTCTGCTTGTCATAACCTTTTACTACTATTTCAGTCAGGCTCGGAGTCTCAATGGTAATATCTTCGGGTACGTCAAAATTCACCGGATGTGAAAAACCAAGCTCAAGGGTCATGGCTTTTCCTTTCATCTGTGCCTTGTAGCCTACGCCCTGTATCTTCAGTTTCTTCTCAAACCCCTTATCCAGTCCGATGATCATGTTCTGGATGAGGCTTCTCGTTGTTCCATGAAGAGACCTGTGCCTTCGCGCATCCGAGGGCCTCCCGACAACGACAGTATTATCCTTAACTTCAACGCTTATATCCTCGGGCACAACATGCTCAAGCACCTTGCCTTTGGCCTCTACCTTGACTTTCTTGCCTTCGATCTCGACCTTTATCCCGCTCGGTATCTCTATAGGCCGTCTTCCCACTCTTGACATCTATTTCTCCTTAATGAGCACATGATTTACGAACATGCCAATGCGAGTAAATCATAAGTGCGAATTAATCTCGAACCCCAAAAGGGTGAGAGATCTTGTTACTAAATCCCTCGCTTACGCTCAGGATAAATTCGGCCTTGCAACTTACGTTCCGTAAGTTGCGGCCTTATTTACCAAACTCTGCAAACAAGCTCGCCGCCAATGCCCTGCTCTTTGGCTTCTTTATCGGTCAGAAGCCCTTTATTCGTCGACAGGATAGCGATTCCTACGCCGCCCATAACGCTTTTCACTTTACCCGACGGTACATACTCGCGACGGCCAGGTGTCGATACGCGTTCAAGGTTCTCCAGCACCGAAGTCCCGTCGTCAAGATACCTCAAGTACACCTTGATCATGCCCTGCTTGTTGTCTTCGATAACCTTATAGTTTTCAATAAATCCTTCCTTCTTGATGATCTCCATTATCCCCTCAAGAATGTTGGACTTTTTTATAACAACCGTCTTTTTGCCTGCCATCAGGGCGTTTCTTACAACGGTCAATTGGTCTGCTATCAAATCTGTAACGCTCATCTCTTCTCCTGCTTTTATTTTCAGAGTTCTGGGCCCTAAATTACCAGCTCGCTTTCGTGATCCCCGGAATATCCCCCCGCGACGCCAGTTCCCTGAAACATATGCGGCACAACTTGAACCGTTTCATGTACCCCCTCTTCCGCCCGCAAATCTGGCAACGCGTGATCACTCTCGTGCTGAATTTAGGTTCTCTTTTTGATTTTTCAATTAATCCTTTTTTCGCCATTTCAAGTTTTTCCTTGTTCTTTTCCGACAAAAGGCATGCCAAAATTTTCGAGCAGGCCCGTCGCCTCTTCCTTCGTCTTCGCGGTGGTCACGATAGAAATGTCCATACCGTGGACCATCTTTACCTTATCCGGGTCTATCTCCGGAAAAATCGTATGCTCCCTTACGCCCAGGGTGTAATTCCCTTGTTGATCAAAGCTCGTTCTCGGTACGCCGCGAAAGTCTCTTATCCTGGGTATGACCACGTTTATCAGACGATCCAGGAATTCATACATCCTTTCCCCTCGCAGCGTGACCTTAAAACCTACAGCGGATCCGTCTCTGATCTGGAAATTGGATATAGATTTTTTCGCTCTTGTAAGGGCCGGCCTTTGCCCCGAAATCTTCGCGATCCCATCCCTTACCGGCTCTATGAGGTCCTTTTCGTTCGCCATCTCACCCAGGCCGACATTGATCACGATCTTGTCGACGCGCGGCACCTGCATCGCGTTCTTGTACCCGTATCTCTCCATCATCCTGGGTACGATCTCATTTTTATATTCTTCTTTGAGCCTTACCATATATTTACACTCCCCTATAAGATCTCATTGCACTTCTTGCAATAACGGACCTTACTTCCGTCCTTAAGGATATTCCTACCGATACGGGTGATCCTGTTGCACCCCTTGCACACAACAGCAAGGTTTGATATGTTCACGGGTGATTCTCTTTGTATGATCCCGGCCTTTTCATCCTGGCGCGTCCTTTTCGCGTGCTTCTTAATAAAATTCGCGCCCTGGATGATAGCCTTCTGATTGCCAGGGAAAACTTTTAGTACTTTCCCGGTCTTTCCCTTGTCTTTGCCGACCAGTATTTTCACCGTATCGTTTCTTCTTACGTTCAACATTCGTCTAATCCTCCTAAATAACCTCAGGCGCCAAGGATACGATCTTCATGAAATTCTTTTTCCTGAGCTCTCTTGCAACAGGCCCGAAAACACGCGTCCCGCGCGGGTTTCCGTCCTTATCGATTATAACGACAGCGTTATGGTCGAATTTCAGGACCGTCCCATCCTCACGTTTTATCGGGTAAACCGTCCTGACGATCACGCCTCGGACAACTTCGCCTTTTTTTACTTCAGCGGTCGGGGTCGATTCCTTTATATTGCAAGTTATGATATCCCCGATCTCGGCAACGCGCTTTCCGGATCTTCCGATAACGCCGATCATGGATGCTTTTTTGGCCCCTGTATTGTCAGCCACGTCTAGAACGCTTTGCATTATGATCATCGCATTATCCCTTCTGGGCCTTTTCCACTATCTCTACGACCTTCCAGCTGATCTGCTTGGATAAAGGCCTTGATTCTCTTATTTTAACCGTATCTCCGACGGTAGCCTCATTGTTCGCATCATGCGCCATGAGACTCTTGTGCCAGGTGATATATTTTTTGTAAAGAGGATGCTTTTTACGAACTTCCCACCTGACCGTGACAGCTTTGTCCATCCTGTCGCTGATAACCGTGCCTACTATCTCCTTTTTTTGACCGCTACTGTCACTTCTCATCTTTCTTCTCCTCCAGAATAGTGTAACACCTTGCAATGTCGCGTCTTATCTGCCTGAGCCGGTTCGGCCTTTCAGCACGACCACCCGAAAGTTCAGCCCTCTGGCCGAACATCTGCTCTTTCAGCGACCCTACCTTCTGCTCTATTTCAGCTTTTGTCATATTGCGTATCTCGGTTGCCTTCAAGCTTTTCCTCCCCGCGATATAAATTTAGTCTTTATCGGAAGCTTGTGCGCCGCCAGTCGCATGGATTCTCTCGCCATGTCGTGCGGAACACCCTCCATCTCAAAAATGATCCTCCCTCTTTTAACGGGAGCAACCCAGCCGGCCGGGGACCCCTTCCCTTTACCCATCCTGGTTTCCGCGGCGGTTTTCGTAACCGATTTGTCAGGAAAGATCCTTATCCATAATTTCGCGGTCCTGCCGGTTTCTCTCATCAGCGCGACCCTTGCGGCCTCTATCTGCCTGTCGGTGATCCACGTGTTTTCCATCGCCTTCAAGCCGTATTCACCGAAATTGAGACTAGTGGCCGAAAAGCTTATGCCTTTCCGTCTTCCCCTCTGCTGCTTCCTGTATTTAACCCTTTTTGGCATTAGCGCCATTTTTCTTTACTCCTCTTTCTTCCGCAGCTTCTTCCCGGCCCACTTCTCTCTTCATCTTTTCACCTTTATAAAGCCACACTTTCACGCCGATAATGCCGTAAGCGGTCCTGGCCTCGGTAAAAGCGTAATCTATATCAGCCCTTATGGTCTGGAGCGGTATTTTCCCGTATTTATAACCTTCGCTTCTGGCTATCTCCGCGCCCCCCAGGCGACCCGAGCATTTCACTTTTACTCCCTCGCCCCCGGCATCTTTTACTGACTGAATGGTCCTCTTCATAACCCGCCTGAAAGCGACTCTCTTTTTCAGCTGAAAAGCGATGTTATCCGCTATGATCTTTGCGTCAAGCGCGGGATTTGGCACTTCCTTGATATCGATGAACAATTTATTCTCGCTGCCGACTATGTCCTGCACTGATTCCCTGAGCTTCTCGATCTGGGCGCCCTTGCGTCCTATGATCATGCCGGGGCGTCCTGAATAGATCTTAACGCGGACCCGGCGGGTCGCTCTTTCGATATCAATATGAGATATGGATGCTGAGGTCACTTCTTCTTCGATCAGCTTCCTGATCTTTGCGTCCTGAAGCAGAGTGTTAGCAAAATCCGCTTTCGACGCGTACCACCGACTGTTCCAGTCGCGTACCGACCCCAGGCGAAAACTTGTTGGATGAACTTTTTGTCCCATAATATTTATTCCTTTTTAGCTTTTTGCGCTTTGCCTTTGGCTTGTGGGCCTGTCTGGGCTTGTACTTTTGGCTTGCGCGGCGCTGGCTTCTTGGCCACGATCTTATCGAGTTCAACGCATATATGCGATGTCCTGTGGCGTATAGGCGTGGCCCGCCCCATAGTGGCGGCACGGAATCTCATCAGATACGGCCCGGAATCCGCCTTCGTGGTCGAAATATATACGTCCTTTGAAAGAATTTTATCCGCTTCTGCTTTGTTCTGGTTCAGGTTCGCAAAGGCTGAATTTAAAACCTTTTTAATCGGGCCTTTCGCGCGCTTGCTGACGTTGTCCAGGATGTAACTGGCCTCCTCGACCGTCTTGCCTTTTATCAGATCGAGCACGAGCCTGGCTTTTTTCGGAGATAATCTTAAATATTTAGCTTTTGCCTTTGCAATCATCTTCTTTCCTTTACGTCTTTTCAAGCGATACCTTTGTGGCCGCGCCGTGGTGGCGAAATGTCCGCGTCGGGGCAAACTCGCCCAGTTTGTGTCCTACCATGATTTCGGTTATGAAAATGGGGTAAAACGTCTTGCCGTTATGTACCGAAAACGTTATGCCTATGAACTCAGGCGTGATCGTCGACCTTCGCGACCATGTCTTTATCGGCTTCTTACTACCGCTTTCGGACATTTTTTTAATTTTTTTCAGCAATTTTTCATCCACAAACGGACCTTTTCTGATCGATCTTGACATATTATTATTTCCTCCGCTTGATGATCTTCTTGTTAGACGCTTTATTCCTTTTCCTGGTCTTTAAGCCTTTGGTGATCTTTCCCCAGGGCGTCGTAGGATGCCTTCCGCCGCTCGACTTTCCTTCTCCTCCACCCATCGGGTGGTCGACCGGGTTCTTCGCCACGCCCCTGCTGTGAGGCCTCCGCCCGAGATGCCGTGACCTGCCGGCTTTACCCAGAGATATTTTTTCGTGATCCATGTTGCCCGTCCTCCCGATGGAAGCGTAGCAATCTGCGCTAACCAGGCGGACTTCTCCGCTCGGCAACCTCAGATGTATATCATTGTCGTCTTTAGCTGCGACTATCGCGGCGCCTCCCGCTGACCTTGCTATCTGGGCGCCCCTTCCGGGGTTTAATTCTATGCAGCAGACCGTTGAGCCTGCCGGGACATCCCTGAGAGGCATTGAGTTCCCGATCTCTATCTTTGAACCCGGTCC
>JBAROI010000161.1:0-12874 GCA_049642015.1 Candidatus Omnitrophota bacterium
AAGAAAGCGCTTCTGAACATGCCTATCGAACCTTACGATACCAACAAACATTTACGCGAACGCCAGGAAAACATCTTCAAGGCCATACGGGCCGTATAATTTCATCTTAACAGTGCTATTAACTGGATAATTTCTTTCCGTTTCCGAATTTCCTGTGTTTTTCATACATGACCAGGTGTGACGGAAACTGCACTCTTGACGGCACACCCTTACCCCAAAAATTCTGCTGCCTTTTATGGCTGCGTTCAGTATCGATAGAACGTCCGGTCTTAAGATAATACATTTTCTTCGACATGTATCTCAATTCTTCAGGCTTTGAAACCTGTTCGACTTTAGTATGTTTTTCGGTGCCCATTACGGGATATTGCGGCAGGGTCGATGGAGGCGTGATGACCATCATTCTGATTATTGATCCTGTTATCATTAGCGAAATTAGCATCTTCATCGTTCTCACCTCCTTCAGCTTATTAATATGCATAAGTTATGCCAACTTACGTCTATAATATAGAATAATTTAAATGTTTTTATGCCATAAGTTATTTAATTGAAATAACATAAGATATAAGCTAGATAATAGCTCTAACAAAGAAGGCTATGAAAAACAGCGAATTCTGTCGAAATTTTTAGAAGTGTATGAAATATGTACAAAAAATGACCTTATTTCTCATAATATATTTATTTAAAATAAGTTACAAGAATAGACCATTCTCTACACATTGTCTAATATCCGACATATTTTCTCACACAAAAAAACATGTTAAATAGTGCGTGACAAAATGAAAAGAGTGTCATAAAATATGTCCGATATCTACATGAAAGACTCCTTATCTATCAAAAAAGACAATCTTCGCGAGCTAAGGGATATAGTCAGGAATTCAGAGGGTGTAGAAGAGGTCCTGGTTGTTACCAATCCCGGAGATGGAAGCCTTGTCGAGGAAGCCCTGAAGGGGATTAAAAAACAGATCTTCAGAAGCGACGGCAAGGTCGAGATCATGGCCCACGAGGAAGCCGATCGCCGGGGGCAATGGCTGGGTCTTTTAGACGCGTATAAAGACTGGAAAGAGCGCGAAGGCGCTTTCGCCGAAAACGGCGTGAGTATCGGTGGCATGTATCCCGGGAAGGGCACCAGGCTCAGCCCGCTTACCCAAAGGCTTCACGGTATCAAACCCTTCTTTCCGATGCTGATCAGGGACAACAAAGAAAGCGAATGGTTTTCAGGCGCGGCAGCTTCTTTGTATACCTGCAATCACGTTGCGTATCATCTGAAGCGCATGGGTTTTTGCGGAATGGTGTGGAAGTGGGGAGACGAGCCGCAGATAGCAGCAACCCCCTTAAAGGATCTGGATTGGGATTTAAGTTACGTTGATTTTGTGCGTTTTGGTTCAATGCAGATCATTACGGAGAATCTGGCGGTTAATAAAGAGTGGTTCAAGGCCGACGAAAGAAGCAACCTGATCGCCCAGATCAGGAGAAGGCCGAGAAAAGAGCTGATCAAAAGGCTGGACGTCAGCGATACGCCTGACGCATCGGCAATGGTCCATATCGGCAGCCCCGCGTTCTCTTATCTATTCATTGAAGAAGCGATGAAGATATTCGGAGATTGGCGCGGATGGGCCGACGTTGACGGATATCTTTGCGATGCCCTGACTCTTAACGAAAAAGAGTGGGGCCAGGAGGTTGAAAAGATGTCCGGCGAGGGCGACCTCCAACAGCTTCTTCAGGATCATCCAGACTTTTACTCCTCCTGTCAGAAGCTTAAAGCGAACATAAGCGCAAGGCGTGAAGGAAAACCTCTTAAGATAAAAGTGGTCGATTTCGGAAAAGAGCTTTATTGGGGCGATATAGGGCAGCTTTCCAAGGCTCGCCAGTCCATGTACATGGTCGCCGAAAAAGACCCGGAGGGCGAATTTGCGAGGCAGCTCGCCGTTATAGACCACATTGAGCCGGACGGATTCGGAAACATAGCGGTAGGGAGCTGCGTTTATCCGAAGGACGGAAGCGTTAAAAACAGCGTTTTAATAGATACCAGGCTTTATGGCAAATGTGCGGTGGATAGCGCTGTTTTGATGGATAGTGACTTGTGCAACGCCCGGATAGAAAAAGAGTCAGTTG
The DNA here is from genome assembly GCA_049642015.1 of Candidatus Omnitrophota bacterium. Classification (GTDB taxonomy): domain Bacteria; phylum Omnitrophota; class Gorgyraeia; order Tantalellales; family Tantalellaceae; genus JBAROI01. The sequence goes on from JBAROI010000161.1 coordinate 2,113, forward strand.
TTTATGATACGACCGCGCTTAACCTGAAAATGGAAGAAAGGGCTTTCGCTTTTAAGTCCGTACGCGAAGGCCTGGAGATAGAAAAGGACGGCCTGCATACAAGCATCCCTGAAGATCTGTATAATATAGGTAAGGGGCTGGAGGACTGGCACGCCGATAGTACGCAAAACGTTGGAAGCACGGAGAATTACAAACAGCCGCGTTTTGGCAACCCAAGATCTTTTGAAGAGCAGCAGAAGATCATGCGTCAGAGGGAAATTCTTCCCCTCAAGATCGAAGTGGAAATAGACGACAGATTCAGAAAGCCTTTGATAGAAAGGATGAGAAAATTATGATGGATCGCGAGAAGTTCAAGCCGTTGAGATTTGGAACAAGTGGACTCAGGGCCCTGGTTACCGAGATGACGGACATGGAGTGTTATATAAATACGAAGGGGTTCGTAGGGTTCCTGAAGCAAAGAGGCGAAATAGACGACGAGCACGATGCGGTCGATCTAGCCGGCGATCTGCGTTCGAGCACTCCCAGGATCATGACGTCCGTGGCGAAGGCTATTGAAGACTCGGGATGCAAAGTCAATTTCTGCGGGCTTATCCCGACGCCGACGCTTTCTTATTACGCGATGCAGGCAAATACCCCCGGCGTAATAGTCACGGGTAGCCACATACCGGAAGACCGTAACGGGATAAAATTCACTAAAAGAGCGGGAGAGGTCCTCAAGGCGGACGAATCCGAGATACTTGAAAACGTGGCTGAAGCGAGAAAAATAGAATACGCGAAAGATGAGAACGAGACGCTGTTCGACGACAACGGCATGTTCAAGTCCGGCTTTTCTCTTCCGAAAGAGGATCCCGGCGCGGTCAGCACCTATGTGGAGCGTTACACAGACGCCTTTCCGAAGAATTGCCTCGGAGGGTTAAAGATCGTTCTTTACCAGCACTCGGCCGTCGGGAGGGACATTATAAAGGAGATATTCGAAAAACTGGGCGCGGAAGTTATCGCCGCGGAAAGGAGCGAAAAGTTCGTACCGGTGGATACCGAGAAAGTCTCGGACCAGACGCGGAAGCTTCTTAAGGAGTTCGCAAAAAAATACAAACCTTTCGCGATCATATCGACGGACGGGGATTCGGACAGGCCCCTTCTGGGCGATGAAAACGGCGACTTTCTCCCCGGAGATAAACTCGGCGTTCTCGTTTCCATGTATCTTAAGCCGAGTTTCGTCGCTATTCCGGTAAGCGCTAACGATGCGGTAGTAAGTGTCCTTGCAAAGGAAGGAATCGAGGTCGTCCAGACGAAGATAGGTTCGCCGTACGTGATAAAAGCCATGAACGATGAGCTTTCGAAAGATCCAAAAGCTAAAGTCGCCAGCTGGGAATCTAACGGTGGATTTCTTCTGGGAAGCGACTGGACTATTGAAGGAAAACCCCTGAAAGCCCTGCCGACCAGAGACGCCGTTCTTCCGCTTCTTACGTCCATACTTTTGGCAAAAGAAAAGGGCGTATCGGTTTCAGAGCTTATAAATTCAAACCTTCCTCATCGTTACACGTACGCTGACCTTTTAAGAGAGTACCCGAGGGAGATAAGCCAGAAGATCATACAGAGCATCTCCCCGCCCCAGGGACTCGGTGTTGCCGAGGTTGATTTCTCGGAAGGGAAAGTAAGGTATCTCGACAGAAGAGTGGAAGACTTGGGGGCGGATAAAGGGCTTGCCGGCTCAATGGCGGAGGCTAAAGAGAAATTAAGCAAAGAATATTTCACTTCCGACCTGGGTTTTACGCCTATCAAGATGATAAATTTTGTTGACGGAGTCAGGATAATTTTCGATAATAACGATATATCGCACCTCAGGCCTTCAGGGAACGCGCCGGAGTTCAGGAATTACGCTACTGCCGACACCCAGGAGCGCGCGGAAGAGATCGTGAAAATAGGCCTCGAGAAGATATTACCGAAAATGAAAGAGGAAATATGATGAATCGGATAGTCGAAGCCGCTCACAGCGGTAGGCCTTTGTATCTGCTGCCTTATAAAGAACCCAAAGTCTGGGGCATAGACGGGATCGGCGAGTACTGGTACGGCGCCGAAACGGGGCCGAAGAGCTCCATTGCCAAGGCGGCAGGCCAGACTGCCCCGATGGCTGATGTTGTGGCCAATGATCCCAAAGAAATTTTGGGCGAATATGTTGTGCAGAAGTTCGGGCAGAAGCTCCCTCTGGTAAAGATACTGACTCCGAAGGGGAGGTTGTCAGTCCAGTTTCACGACGCAAAGGACGAACTCTGGATCGTTACCGGCATCGACGGATCTCTTGCAGGAGAAAAAGCCTGTATAATTCTCGGCTTCAGCCAGGAAGCGGTCGAAAAGCACGGCGCTTATATCATAGAAAGTTACCGCCAGGCCCTGGAAAGCTACGGCAAGGTCCTTAATTCCCTCATAGACCTACTGGAGTTCAAGGGACATCAAGGCTTACTTGAAGAGAAGAAGGATGTAGCTCTTGCGGCAGAAGAGGTCGAAGACCCCGACATTGAAAGATATTTTGATGAATTTAACACCGCCCAGGAAGAACTCAACAGTTTTTACAATTACCGGCCGGTTGAGGTAGGTGACGTTATTCCTATACCCTCAGGCACCCTGCACGCCCTGGGGGCGGGCATCAAGGTGGTCGAGCCCCAAATACCCGGGCCGACCCAATCCATGGAAGATGGTGCTACGTATCCGGTAAGGTATTTTTTTCCGGGCTATAGTAGAAAAGGCGCAAAGAAAGAGCTGGATATCTTCAGGGTGAAAGAAGTAAGCGATGGAGTAACAAAAGAAGCCTCCCCGGAAGTGATCAAAAAAACCGAAGCTTTTACGGTCGAGAAACTCCCCGGCGGGTTCGAGAAGAAAGGCCTTGCGGTTAACAGGGTGACTATCGAAAAGGGTCGAGAGATGGAAGTTCCGCCTGCAGGCAGCTTTCATAATCTTGTTGTAGTCAGGGGTAAGGCCGGGGTCATGATAGGGGACGAGTGGTTCAAGATCCCGAAAGCCGAGCCAGGCGGAGAAATGATGATAATCCCTGCTACTAACACGGGATATCGGATCGTTTCGGAAGAATCCGGCACGCAGGTAATAGACACTTTCAGCCCCTTGCAATAAAGCTTTGTCATTCCCGCGCAAGCATGTCCGGCGCGAAAGCGGGAACGGGGACCTCGCCAAGGAAGCCCCTTTACAGTGTATTACTTTTATATTATAATATTATTACGCTATTTTTGCCTGAATAAGCGTAAGGACGTTGTATCGACAATTATTAAATGTTTTATAATCTTTTTTATGGCGCTTAGTTGACAGGATGGGGTAATTTTTGTAAAATAAAGCCACTTTTCTGCGGGAACCAAAATCAAGGGATAGAATGGAAAAAGAATCATTTTGGCAGGAGCTTAGTAGGCAAAAGATTTCTTACCTATTTATAGCCGTACCGGCTATATTGTTTTTCGTTTTTCAGCTCGCCCCTGTCTTCATGTCGTTTTTCTTGTCATTTACAAATTACAGCGTTGTCCATTCGCCGAAGTTCGTGGGACTGGCCAATTACAAAAACATTCTTTTCGATGATCCCCTTTTCTGGAAAGCAATGGGCAATACTATCCTATACGTCATTGGCGTTGTCCCCATAGGCGTATGCGCTTCGCTCCTGCTTGCCGTGGCGATCGACCAGAAGATCAAGTTCAAGAATTTTTTCAAGTCCGTGTTTTTTCTTCCCACGGTCACCGCTATAGTGGCTGTATCCGTAATATGGAAATGGCTTTACGCCGGAGAGAAATACGGCCTCTTCAATTACTTTATAATGAAACTGGGGTTCCAGCCCGTGGACTGGCTTTCCAGCCCCACGTGGACGCTGCCGTCGATAATGATCATGTCGATATGGGCCGGCCTCGGTTATAACATGATACTTTTTCTTGCGGGCCTTCAGACGATACCGAACGTGATGTACGAGGCGGCCGAAATAGACGGCGCGGGTTTTTGGAAGAAGTTTTTTTATGTGACTTTGCCGCTCCTTAAGCCGACGATAGTTTTCGTGGCCATGATGAGTTTTATTTTTAGTTTCCAGGTCTTCGAGCAGGTATACATAATGACAGGCGGTCAGGGCGGTATAGGCGGGGTTTTAAACAGCGCGCTTACGATCGTCGCGTACCTTTACGACAAAGGATTCCAGAAGTTCGAGATGGGGTATGCCTCGGCTCTCGCGTACATCATCTTTTTGTGCATATTTATTCTTACGATGTTGAACAAGCATTTCATGAAAAGCAACGTGGAGTATTAACGAAAAGAAGGAGAAGGAAAGAAGCTATGGTGGGAGAATCAAGCGGCATCAGGAAAGAATCGCTGACGATCAAAACATTCATATACCTGTTTCTGATCGCGGGCTGCGCTACCATGGCTATACCGTACCTGTGGATGTTCGTGACCTCCATCAAGCCACTCTCGGAAATACAGTCTTACCCGCCGAGCTTTTTAGTTAAAAACCCTACGCTGGAGCCGTACAAGGATCTTTTCAGGATGATCCCGATGGTCAGGTATTTGTTCAACAGTATTTTTGTCGCCGGATCCATCACTCTGTTCAACGTTTTCGCTACGTCACTTGCCGGGTACGCTTTCGCGAAACATAAGTTCTGGGGTAGAGATAAGCTCTTTTTTATATTCCTGGGTTCTCTCATGATACCCTGGCAGGTGAACGTAATTCCCGGCTTCGTAATCGTTAAGAACCTGGGCTGGCTCAATACCTACAAAGGGCTTATTATACCGGCCATGGCCTGGTGCGCGTTCGGCATATTCCTTAACAGGCAGTACATTTACAGCATCCCGGACGACCTTATTGACGCGGCCAGGATAGACGGATGCAGCGAATTCATGATCTACCGCAAGGTTATATTACCTTTGATAAAACCGGTCCTTGCGACACTGGCGATATTTACGTTTTTGCAGCAATGGAACAATTTTGTCTGGCCATTGGTTATCATCCATACAAGCAGCATGAGGACAGTGCCTCTTGCGCTTGCCGTTCTGACGGGCCAGTTCGGCGCGAATTTCGGCATGGTGATGGCAGGGGCCGTTGTCGCTACGCTTCCCATGCTGGTGATATACCTCTTGTTCCAGAAACACATTATCAAAGGCATAGCAATGACAGGACTGAAAGGATAAGGATAAAGAAAATATGAGTAAAGTTAATTTATTGATTCTATTACTGATCGCCGGTGCTTTAGTGGTTTCCGGATGCGGAGTGCAGCAAGAGGGTCCTTCCAGGGCCGTTGCCGTGATCGAGACGGTCGAAACGGTGGAAGGAGACCCTTTGATGTACCTTGAAGTCGCGAACGCTGCCGCTTCGAGTTTCGACCAGACCCCCGACTGGGCCCCGGAACCTAATCCCATGGCGCCTGTTGACGGCGACATGCTTACGCGCTGGTCAAGCAATTACACCGAAGGCGACCAGTGGATCTATTTTGACTTTGGCAAGGAAAGGGTCGTGAGCAACGTTATTATCAGGTGGGAGAGGGCTCACGCCGCGAAGTATAAAATACTTGTTTCGAACGACGCCAAAGCCTGGAAAGAAGTTTACAGCGAAGAAAACGGGCAGGGTGGTGCCATGGAAGCCAGCTTTTCGCCGGCTAAATGCCGCTACTTAAAGATACTCGGCACGGAAAGAGTTAACGACGATTGGGGCATCTCCATATGGGAAGTTGAAATTTACGGTCCCAGAAGTTACAACCCCGGAGCCGAGGCAACGAAGAAGGGCTACCTCGGAAAAGGAGAAGAGGAAGGTAAGAGCGAGGAAGCGGATAACCTTCTGGACAAAATGGCTTCTCCCGTCGTTCCGATAAGCGAAAAAGAATTCCAGAACGGCGTCGTTTACACATCCTGGATGGCGGATGAACTAGCCGCGCCCACGTCGGATTTCACGCTTGCTTACCTTAAAGGCCTGGGATTTGATACCATAGCCATCATGGTCCCGGCGTATCAGGAAGACATTGATTCAGAGGTGGTCTTCACGAACGATAAGCCCGGCGGTGACACACCGACAGACGAGGCGCTTGTGCACGCTATAGAGTCGTGTCACAAACTTGGGCTGAGAGTGATGCTCAAGCCCCATGTCGACCCGAGGACCGACGAGGCCCGCATAAACATAATGCCGTCGGAAGCGTGGTTTGACAGCTTCGAAAAGTTTACCCTCAGGTACGCGCGCATGGCCCAGGAAAATAACGTGGAGATCTTTTCAGTGGGAACGGAGCTTGAAGCGACCACTTTCTCGGCCTGGAGCCACAGGTGGAACCGCATCATAGACAAGGTCGAGGAGGTCTACGACGGCTATTTGACTTATTCGGCAAACTGGACGGAATATGAGGAAGTGCCGTTCTGGGACAGGATGGACTTCATAGGCATCGACGCTTACTTCCCGCTCGCGGGAGATAACGAACCCACACTAGAGGATCTAAGGCTTGCCTGGGAAGCGCAGGCCGATAAAATAGAAAAGTGGCTTAACGAGAAAGGTCTGACCGGAAAAGGCATTCTTCTTACCGAGATCGGGTATCCTTCGGCTAACGGCGCGGCGCGCCAGCCATGGGTCGCTATTTCGAATGTGGAAGACCAGCAGGAGCAGGCGGATTGCCTGCAGGCCACGTTTGACGTTCTGGTCAAAAGACCATGGTTCAAAGGGTATTACATATGGCAGTATTTTCCCCAGGACAGATGGAGTCCTCTCGGATTTACCGTAAAAGGGAAAAAGGCTGAAGAAGTACTTAAAGATCTATTAAAGCAAAAAAAGTAACGCTTGGCATAACGTATAGTAAAAAGGAGGATAGGATATGAAGAATGTTATACTAATACTGGCCGTATTAGGGCTTGTCTTCGGCGCGACGCTTTCGCATGCTGAAGAAGAAGTTCTTTTCAACTTTGAAAGCGGCCTACAGGGCTGGGAGATCCCGGACTGGGCGTACGAAAAGCCGGACCATGTACAGAAAGAGATCATGGTTTCCGACGAGTACGCGAGCGATGGAGCTCAAAGCCTCGAGATCGATTGTGAATTTCCCGGCGGCAGGTGGACCGGCGCAATAATCGAGATAATGCAGTATTTCGACTGGACCGATTACAGCCGGATCGCGTGCGATATTTATCTGCCGGCCGGCGCCCCGGTTGGGCTTAAGGGGAAGATGATCCTGACAGTCGGCGACAGCTGGAAGTGGGTTGAGATGAGCAGGTCTTTTCCGCTCAAACCCGGTCAGTGGGTGACCATGTCGGCGGACCTGGACCCGGGAAGTATCGACTGGAGAAGAGTCCAGGTCGATGATACTTTCCGCCAGGACGTCAGGAAGCTCGATATAAGGGTCGAGTCCAATAACAAACCTGCGTATAAGGGACCGATCTTTGTTGACAACATAAGAGTCATAAAATAATCGCATTTAAAAAAGGAGTACGCGTATGAAGTATTTCCGAGCGAATATCCTGATACTTGCCATGTTGCTTTGTTTCGGTATATCAGTGCTGTGTCTGGCGGGCTGCGGCCCGGTGGAGAAAGGCCCCTCGAAAGAAGCACCCGGCAAGGTCGAAGAAGCCGCAAGGCCGGCACCGTCGTCCAAACCGATAACGGAAGAGAGAACCTACTACGATTTTGAAGGCGATCTCGGCGGCTGGGAGGTCCCCATGTGGGCTGCCGGGAAAAGCGATTACGTGGCGAAGGAAGTCTCCGTATCCAGCGACTTCGCGTCTCACGGGAAAGACAGCATGAAGATAGAAGCGGATTTCCCGGGCGGTCTCTGGACCGCGGGACTGGTAGAGATCCAGCAATATCTGGACATGAGCCGCTATCGCGTTATAAGCGTGGATCTGTACATTCCGAAAGATGCCCCCATGGGGCTTAAAGTGAAGTTCATACTGACCGTGGGGAGCAACTGGAAGTTCGTTGAAATGAGCCGCAGTGTTCCGCTTGTTCCGGGAGAATGGGTTACGATCACGGCCAATATCGAGCCGGGAAGTTACGACTGGAAAAGAGTGGTTCCGGATGAGAAGTTCGCCGAAGACGTGAGAAAGATCGCGATAAGGGTGGAATCCAACCGGAAGCCTAAGTACACCGGACCGATATATGTGGACAACGTGAGAGCTGGAAGGTAGAGTAAAGTCGCAACTTACGGAACAGAGTGAACCCCGTTAGAAATTCTCAATTTCTTACGGGGTGAACGTAAGTTGCATGGCTGAACCCTACCCCACACCCAGAAAATTGTGGGTGTGGGGTTAAATTCGACCACATAATTTACGCGCACAAGGTGCACGTAAGTTATGGTCTCATTTAATTTTTTTTGATTCTTTAATATGTACTTTTAAATTCTTATTACCGATACTTTTATAAACTTAATGCAAGGAGAATAATATGACCAACAAAACTGAAAAGAAAAAAGGTAAGGGCGTTGGTAAGCTCGCTACCTGGATAGTCGTGCTGGCAGTTGTTCTTGCCGGGGTCGTTTTCGGGGGCAAGCTTTTGCAAAAAGGCGGCATCGCTCCGCGTATCGAATTCCAGAAAGGTATGGGTTATGTTACATGGTCACAGGAAGGATACTCAAATCCCTCCTCGGACGAATCGCTGCAGCAGCTTAAGGACCTCGGAGTGGAATGGGTGGCCATCCTGGTTACCTGGTACCAGACAAACTGCTGGTCAAGCGACATGCATTCGACAAACAGAACCCCCACCGATGAAGCGATCGTGCACGCTATACGCAAAGCGCACGAACTCGGGATGAAGGTCGTGCTTAAACCGCACCTGGATCTCCTTGACACCTCTGACGGAAGCTGGAGGGGGGAGATCGGCTGCCTTAGGGATCCCGACTGGGACAAGTGGTTCAGCGGATATACCGATTACCTGATGCATTACGTCGATATCGCCAACAATGAAAAGGTCGAGATGATATGTATCGGGACGGAGCTATCCACCACGACAGCCGTGAAAGGATACATGTGGCGGGATCTTATAAAAAAGGTAAGAAGCAAATACGGGGGCCTTCTGATGTACGCGGCGCACTGGGACAGGTATCTTGACATCCGTTTCTGGGATCTTCTGGATTACGTGGGAGTTAATGCTTACTTTCCGCTTACTGAAGAAATGGATCCCACTCCCCAGCAGCTTAAAGATGGATTGGTCAAATGGGTCAATGAGATGGAAGAGTTTCAGAAGGAGGTTGGCAAGCCTATCATCTTTCCCGAGGCAGGCTGCAATTCGGCAGACGGCGCAGCTATACGCCCGTGGGAGCATGCTCCAAGGAAAGAGATCAACCTTGATCTCCAGAAAGAGTATTACGAAGTTTTCTTTGAAACGTTCTGGAATAAAGAATGGTTCTACGGATTTTACTGGTGGTACTGGGGCACGAACATAAACATGGGCGGGAAATACAATCGCGGATTTACTCCCCAGAACAAACCGGCCCAGGAAGTACTAAAAGAGTGGTACTCTAAAAGAAGCCCAAGATAAGGACCGCACTATAGCGGTAGTCAGGGGGGAGCTTATCATGAGGGATTTTATAGCAAGCGAAGAGAAACTATCCGAAAAAGAACGCCGGAACCTTGGCATTCTCGATGCCATACGAAGGAGCGGCGAGATATCCCGCGCTGAGATCTCAAAGGTGACCGATCTCAACATCGTCACTGTATCAAACTACGTGAGCAAGTACGTCAAGAAAAAGCTCGTTCTCGAGACCGGTCTGGATATCTCCTCCGGAGGGAGAAGGCCGGAACTTTTAAAACTGAACAAGGAATATAAGTACAGCGTAGGCATCGATCTCGGTTCACCCCATCTCACCATCGACCCTTCCGTTATCGGCGTAGTACTGGACGTTACCGGCAAGATCGTAGCCAAGGAAAAGATCAAAAAGGAAAAAGAATCTTTTGAAAAGCTGACGGAAAAAGTGCTGGGCATGACGGAAAAGCTGGTTAAAAAGTCCGGTGTTTCGCCTTCCGATATCCAGGGAATAGGGGTAGGTATATGGGGAGTGCTTGACCGTTACCGTGGGATGGTAAGGTACGCGGTCGAAGAGGAACAGATCGTAAGCTATACGAACCTTTCAGGTCAGTTGGAAAGTAAGTTCGATGTTCCCGTGGTCGTTGAACACGATGCTTCGCTGGCGGCTTTTGGGGAAAGATGGTCAGGCATAGGCGCGTCAAGCGCCGCTGAGCACCTTATTTTTATGTGCTCCGATTCAAGCTGCGGACTTATCGTGAGGGGCCAGCTTTATTGCGGCGCCACGATGAGCGCCGGAGAACTTAACATCAATCCGCCCGTGGGAGAGGCAAAAGACCCGGTAAGGTGCTGGGAGACGTATGATTACGGGTGCTGCCTGCGCTCAAGAGGCCTGGATCTCGGCATAACGGACAGGGTAAGATCATATGTGTCGGAACACCCTGAAGAAGCGTCTTCAATACTTGAGAAGGCCGGAGGTAGCGCCGAAAATGTGGATTTTTCCATTATTGTGGAACTCGCGGAGAGCGGCGAAGAGATCACAAAGAAAGTGATCGAAGAGGCGGGAGAATATATCGGGACAAAACTTGCCTTTTTGATCAATCTATTTAATCCGGAAGTCGTCGTCATGGGCCGCGGTATAGAAAAGGCCGGTGATATCTTTTTCTCCGCCGTCAGGAAGGCCGTGAGGAAGTGGGCTTATGAAGAATCGGTGAAGATCGTAAAAGTGCTTCCCACCAGTTTAGGAGAAGACGCCGTTGCTATTGGGGCCGGTGCGATAGTGACGCGCGATATGTTTATTAA
>JBAROI010000175.1:0-2438 GCA_049642015.1 Candidatus Omnitrophota bacterium
TAAATCTGAAAAACTACCAGAAGGTTATGGAGGATTTTTTTGAAAACTCGGCCCTGGTTTATATTGGCGGGGTGATGGCGCTTGTTTTCGGGATTTTCCTGGTGATGTTCCATAATATCTGGGCACTTAACTGGACGGTGCTCATTACGATCCTGGGATGGAGCAGCCTTATCAAAGGCATCCTCCTGATCGTTTTTCCGAACATGATATTCAAAATGACGGAGATGTGCCGCAAAAGTACTGCCGTTCTGGCCGTTCACGTAATCATAATCCTTGCTCTCGGCGTCTTTCTGACGATTATGGGCTATTTTGTCTAACGTGGCCTGACGGGACGATTTAAGCTCGCAAGGCGGGGACAGGTTTACCGTAGTAGCGTAAGCTGTATGCTTAAACCTGTCCCCTTATGTTTTGCAAAATTTGAGCTTTTCGTGTATGCTATCTGAAGGTGATGAAAAGAAAGGTTAAGAGGGGATGGTTACGAGGATGATAATTGGAGCTGTTATTGGTGGGCTTATCGGCCTGGGTGGTAATTACCTATGCGCATTGACCGGTGCGGCTTGTCCGCTGATGGACAATAAGGCAATTGCTGTTGTTCTTTGCGCTCTCATAGGGGGCCTTATCGGCGCCGCAATTTATAAGCGGCCGGGGGCCACGAGAGAAATAAGATTAAAATATAAGGGAGTCAGTATTGATATTGTGGGAGCTGATAGCAAATGGTTTTACGCTTGCAACACAAGAAAAAAAGTTAACTGGGAAAATCCGAGCTTGCCCAAAATATCAGAAGGCTGGTTTAATACAAAAGAGGAAGCACGGGAGCACGCTGAATCCGAAATAGACCTTATTATCGACAAGTAGGGGAAAGTGCGGGTAAAATAAGGTAGTCAGGTTGCGTTCTTTTTAAAAAAAAAGGGGGAGTTATGAAGAAGGGGCTAATCATTGTTATGGCGCTGTGCCTTGCAGCCAGCATTACGCTGGTCGGATGCGGAGCGCAAAAAGCGGAATCGGGAACGGCGGCTATTGATAACGCTAAAGCGCTGAAAACCACGGACGAACAAGCAAAATATCTGATGGGGCAGGCGCAGGCTTTTATCAATGTAAAAGAATTTCAATACGCGGTCGACGTTCTTCAGTACGTCTTGAGGTATCTCGACAAAGACTCAGCTGAGGCAAAGCAATTGCTCAGAAAAGCCCAGGACGCAATGGCTGTTGAAATGCAGAGGTTCGGCAAATAAAGAAAGGAGCAGGGATATGGATGGTGCAAAGCCAATTTATGTGAAATTGCTTATCGCGGCGATCGTGATATATATCATAGGGGTCACTATAATGCAGGCGGATATGTATATAAAGATCGTGCGGATAGAGCACAGCCTGTATGATCATGTCCTCCGTATGTATAAGTAATCAATACCGTTTTTGAAAATAAACAGGGGTGACCCTGAAAAATAGGTATGAGAAAAAATATTTTTCTGACAGGCGCGCCTTCTTCCGGGAAGACTACCGTGATCAAGAAAGTCATTGAAGGACTGCCTGTTCCCGCCAATGGATTTTATACCGAAGAAGAAAGAATAGAAGGCAGGAGAGTGGGCTTTCGTATGAGCACTCTCGACGGCAAGGCCGGCTATCTTGCCCATCAGGATATTGAATCGGAGTTCCACATAAGAAGGTACGGCGTAAGTATCGAGAATATAGAGAATCTCGCGGTGCCTTCCATCGCTCCCAGGGAAAAGAACATTATCATACTTGACGAGATCGGCAAGATGGAGTGTTTTTCCGAAGTCTTCAAAAAGGCCGCGGCAAGCGCGCTCGACGCGGCGAATATCGTTATCGGGACCATAACTTTCGGCGGTTCTGATTTTATCCTTGAAGTGAAAAAAAGGGAAGATATAGAGATAACGGAAGTTACTCCCGAGAACAGGAATGAGCTTCCCCGTATCATATTGAAAAAGGTTTCAGAGATCCTGAACGGGTAGAGACGGCATTCTCGCCGCCGCAATCGCAAATAGCCTAATTTTTAGTGTCCGTAAACTTGTAATACGTATTTTTGGCAGGTAAAATATCTTAAATAGAACTTTTTACCTAAGAAGGAGGCTTAAATGCGTAAAGTAAGAGGCATTATGGTCATGGCGGTTGTATTGTCCATGATCTTTCCCCCTCAGGCGTTCTCCCAAAGAGCAAACAAGTGGGAGAAAGTCCTTTCCAGCAGGAAGCCGGTAAATATCTACGTAGAGAATATCGCCAACAAATCAAAAGACCATCACGTGAGCGCCGATAAGGTCACCGATATCGTGAAGAATATATTCGCGAAAAGGCGACAACCGCGCTTTAACGTGGTGGATAAAAAGTCCGCGGCGGATATAGTTTTCAAGGGGAAAATAATCGAATTCATCTGGATGAAAAAGGCCCCTATAACCGATATTTATGGTGCCGGGGCTTTAGCG
>JBAROI010000178.1:0-3901 GCA_049642015.1 Candidatus Omnitrophota bacterium
AGAAGAAGGCAAGATGGCTTCCATCATGGGGATGGATCTGGAAAAAGTGGAAGATCTCTGCAAGGGAATAGGCGGTTGCCAGGTAGCGAACCTGAACTGTCCGGGGCAGGTCGTGATATCCGGTTCAGCCAGCAGGGTAGAGCTTGCCTCCGACCTTGCCAAGACCCAGGGCGCCAAGCGCGCGGTCATGCTGAAGGTGAGCGGCGCGTTTCATTCGGAGCTCATGGAACCGGCAAAAGAAAAGCTGAAAGAGGTCCTCGACGGCATGGAAGTCAGGGAGCCAGCGATAGATTTCATAAGCAATATCGACGCGGAAGTTACCCGGAACCCGGAAAAAATAAAAGAAAACCTTGTTAACCAGCTTGATCACAGGACGCTGTGGGAAGCTTCGGTCAGAAAAGCGATGTCGATGGGGGTGAAAGATTACCTGGAAGTGGGACCTGGAAGCGTTCTTAAGGGTCTCCTGCGCAAGATCGACACTTCGCTCAACGTGATAACGCTCCACACGACGGAAGATATAAATAACCTCCTCGCCTAATGGTTAATATCAATCGGATCACATTAATAGCCATAGTCTTGATAATCGTATTCGGCTTCGCCGTATACGGCAATTCCCTTAAAGGCCAATTCATCTTAGATGACAACACCCTTGTAGGAAACAATACATATATAAGGAATTGGTCGAACATACCAAAACTTTTCACGCAGGATGTATCTGCCGGATCCGGTTTGCAATTCGGTTTTTACCGTCCGATCATGTTGCTTACCTACATGGTGGATTATTCTATATGGAAACTGGATAAAAGAGGATATCATCTAACTAACATCATATTCCAGATACTGGCGGCGCTTAGCATTTACTGGTTTATTACCGTTCTCTTCGGAGACAGGCTCCTTTCCCTGCTAACGGCTGCTTTCTTCATAGTTCATCCCATACACGTCGAGACAGTTACTTATATATCGGGCAGGGACACTCCTCTGGCGCTTCTTTTTATGATGTTATGTTTTATTTTCTATATAAAAAATTCTAACACAAAAAGCACGGGCACTTTCATACTTATGCTGGCAGCTTACGCGCTGTCTTTATTGACGAAAGAAGGCAGTTTGATCTTTCCGGGCTTGCTATTACTTTATCATTACGCCTTTAAGAAAAGAATTGAGGTCAAGGCCTTTGTTCCTATTTTGTGCGTTGCAATTATCTACATGGCGATGAGGACCATAATATTGAAATCGCCCCCGTTTGACATATCTCTCTTTACCGAAATGCCATATAGACTACCGGGATTTTTTGTCGCTATTACCAGGTATATAAGACTCTTACTGCTACCTTTCGGCCTGCATCACGATTATGGTAAGAGATTTTTCCGATTTCTTGAGCCCGCAGCATTGTTAGGCCTTGTTATGTTCTTTTCGCTGTTGATCTATGCCTTCAAAAAGAGAGAAAGTAACAGACTAGTATTTTTTTCTATCATGTGGTTTTTTGTAGCGCTCCTGCCGTTCTCCAGCATTTTACCGCTTCATGCTTATATGGCCGAACGCTGGTTATATATACCTTCGATAGCATTTTTTCTCATTCTGGCAAAATGTCTAACTTCTTTGTATAGAGCCAGGCATTTCAAGACCTTAGCCGTAGCCGTAACCGCCGGGCTCTTGCTTTATTATTCCGGCATAACAATAAAACAGAATAACTACTGGAATGATCCGACGGTCTTTTATGGAAGAACGTTGAAATATGCTCCGTATAGCCTGAAGGCGCGTAACAATCTCGCCAACGTGTACATAGCCCAGAGAAGGTTCAATGAGGCAGTAGAGTTGTACAAGGAAGCGATCAAGATAGATCCGAACTATGAAGACGCGTATGTGAATCTTGGAAATGCTTACGGTGTTATGGAACGTTATGATGAAGCTATTGACATGTACAGAAAAGCGATAGAGATCAAGCCCGATGATGAAAAAGCCTGGTACAACATGGCTAACGTCTACGCTTTTCTCGGTGAGCAGGATGAGTCGATAAAATCATATGAAAAAGCGATAGAGCTTAACCCTCGGTACTGGAAAGCATATAACAAGCTTGGCATGATCTACGGCGGCATGGGAAAAATGGAAGAATCTATAGTGTTGCTAAAGAAAGCGATAGAAATTAATCCGTACGATTCATGGTCATATAACAGTCTTGGGATCGCGTACGGTAACGTCGGCAAAAGGGAGGAAGCGATAGCTTCGTTTAAAAAAGCCATAAAGATCGATCCAGATCTTGCCGCCGCCCAGTATAACCTTGCGATAATGTACTATTATGCCGAAAAATACGATCTGGCAATTGAGCACTGCGACCGCGCGGTTGAGCTGAGATATAGAGTCAATCCTGCGTTTCTAAAAAGTCTCGAACCATACCGAAAAAGCAAAGAAACTCCTCAATAATGGGATTCCGTACCTCTAGCCGGAAGAAATACATTTACAGATCAGTCGCGCGCGAAATCTCCACCTTCAGCTCTTATTACGACAAGTTTATCCAATGGGATATTCCCGAAACCGATCCCGGATCTCTCTTTGAGGAAATTATTTGCCCCGAGAAGAAGAAGTTATTACGACTAGAAGAGCTTCCGGACCTCTCCTCGGAAAAAGAAAAACGCACCATTATTCTTATAGACGATGCGCTTAATAGAAAGGTTGATTTTCAGCAAGCTCTGGCGGATATTAGAACGAAAGTTTCTCGTACTGCACGGATCGTTGCCGTTGTCTACAATCCTTATCCAGGGTGGCTTTCCGAGCTTAAAAGTACCGCAAAGCTGTCCGGCTTTCAAGTGGTCCGGGCTCGTTCGGCAGGATACTTGTTTGCAAAGATAGTAGTTTTCAGGCCCGTTATCGCGGAAAAGGAAAAGCCTTCGATTTCAGTGATTATCCCCGCCCGGAACGAGAAGGGGAATATTGAAAATGTTCTTAAAAAAATGCCCGATTTTAGCGGGGCAGAAAGAGAGATCATTTTCATAGAAGCCCATTCGAAAGACGGGACCTGGGAAGAGATCCAGCGCGTCCAAAAGATCTACTCTTCAAAATTTAAGATCAAGGCTTTTCAGCAGGAAGGAAGAGGCAAAAGTGACGCGGTTCGCCTGGGATGCTCTCGCGCTACCTGCGATCTGATCGTTATTCTTGACGCGGACCTTACGGTTCCGCCTGAAAAACTTCTTCTTTTCTATGATGCGTACTGCGCGGGCCTTGCCGATTTCATTAACGGAAATCGCCTGGTGTATTCAATGGAAGACCGCGCGATGAAAGCATTGAATCGCGTAGGTAATGTAATATCCGCGAAAGCCGTTAGTTTTGTTCTGGACGTGCCGCTCGGAGATACCCTTTGCGGCACGAAACTTTTTACCAGGCATGACTACAAAAGGTTCAGCGCCTGGAGAGAGAACTTTGGAGATCTTGATCCTTTCGGCGACTTTGAATTGTTATTTCCCGCGGCAATATTATCTTTGGGCATCACGGATATCCCGGTTCATTACCTGGCAAGAAAATACGGAACTTCAAATATCCGCAGATTTCGCCATACTCTGATGCTAATAAAAATGGTTTTTGTAGGGTTCTTCCGGATCAAACTATAAGCGAAAAACCAGGATTGAGCACGAGTGTTAGTGTTTAAAATAGCTAGATAGTTTATGTTGACTATGAGTGAAAAGAGGGTGTAAAATATAGGTAATATAGCAAGCTTGGCTTTTATAACCGGGGAGGAAGAAAGTGAAGGGACTCATCGGTTTAATAGGTAGGGCAGCTGACAGTAAATATCGATAAGAGAAGATCACCTGAAAAAGGTGATTTTTTATAGGTTTTTATTTTGAAAAAAATGAAAAAATTTCTTGACAATTTAGGAAAAAGGCTGTAAGCTAGATTTAGCTCTTTAGATAAC
>JBAROI010000003.1:0-1994 GCA_049642015.1 Candidatus Omnitrophota bacterium
TTGTCTATCTGGATCTTTTTCTCCCCCAGCCCCCGCGTCTTATCTTCAAGCGCTTTATTCATGATGGCGAGGATGTCCTTTTCTTCAAGGGGCTTGAATTCAAAGACCTGACTTCTTGAAAGAAGGGCGGAATTGACGGTGAAAAAGGGATTTTCCGTCGTCGTCCCGATCAGTATCACATTGCCCTCTTCTACTTCGGGCAGGAGAACGTCCTGCTGGGCCTTGTTGAACCTGTGTATTTCGTCCAGAAGCAGTATGGTCTTCTGGCCGTTAAGCATTTTTTGTTTCTTTGCCGCGTCGGTGATCTGACGTATTTCTTTGACGTTGCTGGAAACGGCGTTCGTCCTGATAAAGCGGGCGCCTGTCTTCTTCGATATCACCATGGCGAGCGCCGTTTTCCCCGTTCCGGGAGGGCCGTAGAATATAACGGAACTTATCCTGTCCGCTTCTATCGCCCGGCGCAGAAGTTTTCCCTCGCCCATGATGTGCTCCTGGCCGTAGAAGTCTTCCGCCTTTTCCGGACACATCCGTACCGGCAAAGGTGCGTCTTCCCTTGCTTTTATGCCGTTCTCAAACAAGTCCATGATTTTTATTTTCGCCTTTTGATGTTTGAAACACTTCTCGCGGGAACGTTCACTTTCCCCAGCGAGGAAATTGTACTCAGCGATTTCCTCACTCGTCCGCGCGTTCCGCGCGGACACCGTGCTCGTTCGGAAATCGATGCCCCGCTCAAAGTATTTCAAACATCAAGAATGTCTATTAAAAAAGAAAGGCCGGAATGCATCTCCGGCCTAAACCCCGTCAAGCCGTGAGCAGATGGAGAATTCTTGACCTGGTCTTCCCAGGTGGGCACCCTCCTGAAAGCCTCTCGAGACTACCAGAGTTAGGTTCCCGAATTAATAGTGTTGGTCAAATTCTCAATTAGCCCGCCACACAAACCTGACAGGAAACTCTACTTTTATTATAGCACTTCGCCTGATGCATGGCAACAGGATTTACCGGAAGGAAACTTGCAATTTTTTCTTGAGAGCTTCTTTGATCTTCGCGTGAGTAGCTTCGGCTTCTTCTTCTGTTATAGTCCGGTCGTCAAGGCCGTACTCCATGCTGAAGGTAAGACTCTTTTTATCGGCAGATATCTTGTCTCCCTCGTAAGTGTCCACGAGTTTGACGTCCCGGATCATTTTTTCGTCCGCCTCGGCGATGGTCTTAAAGATCTCTCCGGCGGCTATCGGTTTGTCACAGAGAATAGAGACGTCCCGCGATGAAGACGGAAACCGGGTTATAGATTTATAATGGTATTCCAGGTCCGTTTTATCGTAAAGGCTTGCCAGTTCTATCTGACAGACGCACACCGGTTGTTTGATGTCGTATTCTCTGAGGATCCTGCTGCTGACTTTTCCCAAAAATCCAACAGGGGCGTTTTCTCCTTTGATGTTTACAGCCGCACAAGCTTCAAGCCCTTCAATTTCCTTAGCGTTAAATTCTGCTTCGAGCCTTAATCCGGAAAACAGTGTTTCGACCGCCCCTTTCAGCTCGTAGAAATCGTTTTCTTTTTCGGCCTCTTGCCAGCTTTTCCTTGCCAGACCCGTCATCCCGATGCACAATACGGGCACTTCGCTGAACGTCTTTCCTTCCTGCGCATAGATCTTTCCGATCTCCGCCAGCCTTAGATCCTTATTGCTGCGGTTCACGTTGTACGAAATGGCCCGAAGCATACCGTCCAGAAGTTGTGAGGTCATGATCTTCTGTTCCTCGGAAAGGGGATTCTTGAGCTGCACCGTATTTCCTTTCGCGACGGCGGCAAACCTGGCCGCCGCCGGGGCGCTTATCAAGCTGTAGGTCATGATCTCGTCCAGTCCGAGGGCCGAAAGAGTGTTCCGGATCTTTTCTTCGACCAGCCTTGAATGCCCTTTTCTTTTTGCCTGAAACAGCAGTCTGGTCGTCGTCTCGGGGACATTGTCGTACCCGACTATCCTCGCCATCTCTTCGATAAG
>JBAROI010000018.1:0-1749 GCA_049642015.1 Candidatus Omnitrophota bacterium
CTGCCGGCGCTTTTCCGGATCGCTGAGGATCTCGTAAGCGTGAGATATTTCCTTGAACTTCTCCTCGGCTTCTTTATTGTCCGGATTCTTGTCAGGGTGGTATTTTACCGCAAGCTTCCTGTAGGCTGTCTTTATCTCGTCGGCAGAAGCGTCTCTGAGCACTCCGAGTAATTTATAGTAATCTTCGCTCATAACATGTCATCCCGGACGAGGCCGGGCGAAATATGTCATCCCGAAATCGCGCCGAAGGCGCGATTTCGGGACCACATAATCATTTTATTTTTTATCCTTATCCTTATCTTCGTCGACCTTGTAATCCGCGTCAACTACGTCTTCTTCGCCTTTTTTCTCTCCGCCCGCCTGCTCCGGGCCGCCTTGCGGTCCGCCGGCCTGCTGTTGCTGGCTTTGAGCCTGCTTGTACATCTCCTCTGAAAGCTTGTGGCTCGCTTTCTGCACTTCCTCCTGCGCCTGTTTGATCTCGTCAATGTTTTCGGATTCAAGAGATTTTTTAGCTTTCTCTACGGCCTCATTGATCTTCTTTTTCTCGTCATCCGTAACTTTATCACCATAATCCTTCAGTGCTTTTTCCGTAGCATACACGAGCGTATCAAGCTGGTTCCTGTTTTCGATAAGTTCTTTTTTCTTTTTGTCTTCCGCCTCATGTTCTTTAGCGTCCCGTTTCATTTTTTCAACTTCCTCTTTAGATAGGCCGCTGGAAGACTCGATACGAATAGACTGTTCTTTGCCCGTCGCTTTGTCTTTCGCCGACACGTGGACGATCCCGTTGGCGTCTATATCAAACGTAACTTCTATCTGGGGAATGCCCCTGGGCGCGGGCGGTATGCCGATCAGGTCAAACTTCCCGAGCGTACGGTTATCTAGGGCTATCTCCCTCTCCCCCTGAAGAACGTGAATGGAAACAGCAGTCTGATTGTCCGCCGCAGTTGAAAAGATCTGGCTCTTCTTCGTGGGAATCGTTGTGTTGCGCTCAATGAGCCTTGTCATAACGCTCCCCAGAGTCTCGATACCGAGAGAAAGCGGCGTAACGTCAAGAAGAACGACATCTGAGAGCCCTTCCTCACCGCTTAAAACTCCCCCCTGGATGGCTGCGCCGACCGCTACCACTTCGTCGGGGTTCACGCCTTTGTGAGGCTCCTTGCCAAATATCTCCTTCACGATTTCCTGGACCTTGGGCATACGGGTTTGACCCCCGACAAGTATGACTTCATCAATATCACCGGCCGAATAACCCGAATCCTTCAAGGCTTTATAACAAGGCTGCTTGGTCCGCTCAACAAGATCATCGACCAGCTGCTCCAATTTGGACCTTGTAAGCATCATTGTTAAGTGCTTCGGACCTGAAGCATCCGCCGTAATAAACGGAAGGTTTATCTCTGTCTGCTGGTTCGTGGAAAGCTCGCACTTGGCCTTTTCCGCGCCCTCCTTCAATCTCTGAAGAGCCATCTTGTCGTTGCGCAGGTCGATACCTTGCTCTTTTTTGAACTCTTCCGCCATCCAGTCGATGACCTTCTGGTCAAAATTATCTCCCCCCAGATGGGTATCGCCATTGGTCGACTTTACCTCAAACACGCCTTCTCCGACATCAAGGATGGAAATATCAAACGTCCCGCCTCCAAGATCGAACACGGCTATTTTCTCGTTCTTCTTCCTCTCGAGCCCATACGCAAGACTTGCCGCGGTTGGTTCGTTGATAATTCTCAGCACTTTAAGTCCCGCGATCTCACCCGC
>JBAROI010000020.1:0-18275 GCA_049642015.1 Candidatus Omnitrophota bacterium
CCCACATTTTCAGGCGGGTTTTCCTTGATCACCACCACGATGGTTTTTTCAGGAAGACCGAAGGCTTTCACCGCCGCATCTGTGACAGTTTTAACCAATTCTCTCTTTGTATCCAGATTCTCAATTCTAGGACCTTCTAATGTTACATTAGGCATATTGACCCCCTATCCTTTAAAAACAACTTAAGATTATTTAATTATTTTAGTCAGCATTTGTGCAATTAAGCCTGCTATGGGAGGAAAGAAGAATACACTAATAACGCGTATAAGCGTGAATCGCCAACCCATTATCCCCACTTCCATAGGTAATCGGATGAATGCCCAAAGCGACCATCCCGTTAAAAATGCGACCATTGTTCCTACGCTGGCTCCCGAGCGCAGAAATCCTGCAGCGATAGGTAGGGTAACATAAGGTCCTCCCGGAGCGCATGCTCCGGCTACAGTCCCAATAAGTATTCCTCGTATACCAGATTCTGCGCCTATCCATTTTGATAAAAGCTCTTTGGGCAGAAGAGCCTGTATCATTCCCGCTACAATAAACGCAAATATTAACAGGGGGAGTATATCTATCAGCATAGTAAGCGCAGATTTCATTCCATTAATATGTTGTCCCTTATAGTAACCTATAGAGACGAGAATCAGAGCGAGTAGCCCCATTATTATTGTGGGAATTAGCATATTTGAATTTCTCCTATTTTTATTCATTTTCATATCTTTCTCGATTATTGTGCCTTCTATTTTACAATAAATAAAAGCCCCC
Source organism: Candidatus Omnitrophota bacterium (assembly GCA_049642015.1). Taxonomy (GTDB): domain Bacteria; phylum Omnitrophota; class Gorgyraeia; order Tantalellales; family Tantalellaceae; genus JBAROI01. Next base: position 760 of record JBAROI010000020.1, read on the forward strand.
TGCATCATATTTTGATGAGAGGGCTTAAATGAAGTGGCTCCCCGTATTGAACGAGTTTCGCAACTGGTTATATACGGAAGAAGCAAGGGATGAGGGATTCTTCGCCCTTGAATAGTAATATGTCGCCGGGGTTCATGGGGGTATTTTACTATAATAGTGAACCGGGTTCCAGAACTTCGTTCGATGAACCCGGTTCAAGTTTTTTCCGGTTTTTTATCGAGAAAAAATGCAAGAATTTTGGGGAAAAAGTTGTCTATAAGAGTAGGTGTTAGGTTATAGGGTGACAGAAGAAAGGAGTTTTCATGGTTAAAGAATTGATCCCAAAGGAAGTAATTGAGCAGAAGATTTATCTTATACGAGGCCAAAAGGTTATGCTGGATCGAGATCTGGCAGTACTTTATGGGGTTAAGGCCATTAGATTGAGAGAGCAGGTAAAACGAAATAAAAAACGTTTTCCAGGGGATTTTATGTTTCAATTAACCGCAGAGGAAACCGAAACCATGGTATCGCAAAATGCGATACCATCCCAAAAACACCTAGGTGGGTATTTATCCTATATAAGCTTACACCAGGTATGAATTTGAACCTACACCTGTACCCTGGCCTATTAGAGGCTACCGATGCTTTTCAAGGGGCCGCCAAAAGAATATTCCCCGGTGGAGACATCTACGATAAATTCAGCATATCAATTACTTCACGGGCAGTTTGCATTACTGTTTTGAGAGATTTTCAAGATCATGGATCTTTTCGTGCAGAAAATCTTTATATCTGAATGATAGATTTATTATATCGTTTTTTATATCTACATACTCGCTATAGACTGATAATATTTGGCTATACAAAGAAACTTTGTCATTAGGATTTTTGCTATAGATAAAGCTATGTATTAAGGTATTAAGCCGGTCATTCTGCTGTTTTGCCCGGCCCATTAAATCATTATAATCTTTAACATATTCTGAATTTCTTTTGTAGAATCCATCCATGATATCTTTTGTGCTTTTTACTTTGGCATCTCTTTCCCTTCCATCCCATTGCTCCCACTTCCTTATTTGACCTTCTCGCTCCTGCACTAAAGTTTCTTTTAAGTTGAGGGACTGCTTGTAGCTTTCAATCTTAAGCCCTCGTTTATAAAATTTAACGAACAAGAAGGCACTTGCCAAAATAGAAATAATAAGACATGCGGCAAGCACCCTTATTATCACTTTAAGAAACTTTATATGTTTTTTCACAACAACCTCCAAAAATAAATCAGTATAAGAAAAACAATTATTATAATCTTACATTATTTTCTGGTACAAGTGTAGGATTGATTTCATAAACGGTGTTATATGCTTACTCTTAGTCTGCCTGTCTACTTTTCAATTAAATCTAAAACTGTGTCAATTGGCTCTACTACAGAATAACCAGAGTTTTCCCAATCAGTATTTACACGATTATAGTTAAGGTTGAGCCATTTTTCTTCAAATGGGATAAATTGCAGTACTACGCCAATAATGAGGTATTTCGATTGTAAACCCTCTTGTTCTACCTCAACACAAGGCCCACCACTATTCCCCTGATACACAGGACAATCTAAAATAATTGTTTTTTGTTTATCATTTTTGCCTGCAACTATTCCCTTCCTAAGTAATGGTTTTTTATAATCAATTTGTGGGTCATTTTTAATGCCTAAAGATGTCGGATATCCAAAAATGAAAATTTCATTAGAAACCAAAACTTTATCATACTTTTTTATGCCTTCGGTCTCGGCCACTACTATTTGCTTCTGCTTCAACGAATCTTTCGGAAGAACTCCTCTTATAAACTTTGCGAATTCTTTTTCTTCTTTCTTAATGTAGTTAGCAATTTTAACAACAATGACATCTCTAGGAAAATTAGACACTACACTTTTGTTATTGATTAGAATGCCTAAATCAAGTTCAATTTCTATTTGTTCCTCTGGAACGAGAGGAAAAGGCTGAGATAGTAAAATAGCTTTTTTGCTTTTTAGAGTAAAATTATCATCCTCTCTTTTAAACAACACATGCCCAGCGGTGACAAGAAATAACTCATTTTTATTGTTTCTCATATAAAACCCACTTGCACTGGACCCATCATCTAAACTTATAAGCACTGGATAAGATAGATTATTCTCTGGAATAGCCATTCTTGCATTTCCCATTTTAGGTGCAAATAATGTTATTGCTAACAAAAATATAATAAAAAGCAACTTAGTTGAATAATGAAAAACTTTCATGATCATTCCCCCTTTATTAACTCTACTACCGAACTCTTCGAAATATCCCCGGGACTGGTTATATCCGCCTGGGGCACCTGTGGAACTATATCAAGCCCCCCGCCATGAAAAAACGCTGCGGGAGATGCCGTCTTCGCCCTTGAATAGTAATATGTCGCCGGGGTTCATAGGGGTATTTTACTATAATAGTGAACCGGGTTCCAGAACTTCGTTCGATGAACCCGTTTCAAGTTTTTTCCGGTTTTTTATCGAGAAAAAATGCAAGAATTTTGGGGAAAAAGTTGTCTATATAAGTAGAGGGTAAAAACCAAGGAGGTTATGTATGACAGAGGCAATTTCAACAGATAAGATCAAGGGCAAGATTTACCAGATAAGGGGCAGGAATGTGATGCTGGATAAGGACCTGGCTGAGCTTTACGGTGTAACAACAAAACGATTAAATGAACAAGTAAAAAGAAATATCAAAAGGTTTCCAGCTGATTTTATGTTTCTCCTTACAAATAAAGAAGTTATGAACTTGAGGTCGCAAATTGCGACCTCAAGTTGGGGTGGAAGAAGGTATGTCTTACGCGCTTTTACAGAGCAGGGAGTTGCTATGCTATCAAGCGCCCTTAATAGCAATAGGGCCATCAAGGTTAATATTCAGATCATGCGTGCATTTGTAAGTTTAAGGAGAATGGTTATTACATACGAGAGCCTAAAGCGCAAGATCGATGAAATGGAAAAGAAATACGACGGGCAGTTTCAAATAGTTTTTAAAGCCATAAAGAAGTTAATGGAACCACCTGTTAAGGAAAAACCAAAGCGCAAGATCGGGTTTAGGCATGATCAATAGATCCCTCGGCTTCGCTCGGGATGACAACGAGAGCTTCGCTCGGGATGACAACGAGAGCTTTGCTCGGGATGACACCGCTTACGCCGGGGTTCATAAGAGAATTATACTATGGCTGGAGTAAGGGGTAAAGCGTTAAGGCCCCTCGACAAGTTTTGGCCCTGCACCCTAGAAAGGGTGCAGGATCATTCCCTGAAGGGAAGCGATGGGAATGAGGGTCATTTCTGAGAGGTTAACGCTGGAAATGAGGACAGGTCTGGGCATAAAAACAGGGACGGCTCTGAGATTAATTTAGGAACCGTCCCCTATTTATTCTGTCGACAGTGCTCGACTATTTCTTCAGTTCGGCCAGAACGGCGTCGGCCCTCTCAATCTTCTGAAGGAGGTGCTCCTTCATCTCGCCAAGAAGCTTGATTCTTTCCTCGGCCGGCATACTCTCGTCCTGCATGGCCTGCTTCCATTGGTGCCAGGGCTCCTTCTTTCCGTGCTCATCCATAGTTCTCCTCCTCTCTTGTAATGCTTTGGAATGCTTTTTGAACTTCGATCCTTCAGGGATCATGTTAAAACATCGGCCAATTCTTTATAGTAGAGCAGCACATTTTCCAAAACCTTGAGCATTTTCTGCATCATCCAGACGGTTAAAATGATCACGACCACAGAGATCAATACTTTCAGGTACAGTTTCGTCCGGGGCCTGTACCATACAAGGGGCAGCGCCAGCGGCCCGAAACAAAGGAACGCAACTGCTATTATCCAGGCATTATAAAACCATTTTTTCTTCCCTGCCCGGCTGCTCTCCATTATTGAAGCATCCAGTTTTGAGGATTCGTTCAGCTCTTGCTCTTTTTTTGGTTCGGTTTTCTCTTCCATGATATAAAGACCCCCCCACATCGTTTAATAAGTGTTTTTATTTACCCAGAAAATATCTTACCCAGATATAGAATGTACAAATCACCATCGACTGAATCATAAACCCAAACCCATATTTAAAGAACCGCATAAAAGTAATAGGATAATTGTTTTTCTCGCTGATACGTGCCATTACTATATTTGCTGAGGCTCCGATCAATGTGCCGTTCCCTCCAAGACAAGCTCCTAAAGCAAGTGACCACCAGAGAGGCTGAGCGATCTGTAATTGTATGGCTATCGGGTCGGCTATGCCTGATGCTTGGGAAAAATATATAACAAATTGCCTCACAAGGGGCACCATTGTGATCACAAAAGGTATATTATCCAGCATTGATGAAAAAATCGCGGAACCCCACAATACGACAAGACACACAAGAAAAAGATTCTTACCCGCAAGATGAATTATATGGTATCCGATCCAGGACATCACCCCATTTACCTCTAAGGCAGCTATCATCATGAACATTCCTATAAAAAAGAATATCACGCCCCACTCCACACGCATTAATGTATCCTCGCTCTCGGACCTGCATACAAGCAGCATCAACATGCTTCCACCGAGAGCAATAATACCCGGTTTTATGCCTAGTAAGTTGTGCATAAAAAATCCCGCAAAGATCAAACCAAAAACCATGAGAGAACGGATCATGTTTGGCCTATCAACAATTGCAAGATGTGGAATGGCTTCTTTAACCCTTTTTCTTATCTCTTCGGGAACCTGGAATTTTTTTCCAAAAAGAAAAAAAACTGTCCCCATAAAAACTGCAAATACAATTATTACCACCGGACCGAGATTAACGAGGAAACTATTGAAAGATAAATTCGCTTGCGAACCGATAATAATGTTAGGAGGATCTCCTATAAGAGTTGATGTGCCGCCTATATTCGATACGATCGCTTCCATAATAACAAAGGGAATCGGTGATATTTCAAGAAGCTGCATAATAAGTATAGTTACGGGGACAAGCATAATAATTGTTGTTACATTATCAAGGAATGCTGAAAGAATGGCAGTTACCGTAAGAAGGAGCAGCATGATACGCCAGGGGTCACCTTTTGCATGCTTTGCAACACCAATCGCTACCCACTCAAAGAACCCTGTCTTTGAAAGTATATACACGCTGGTCATCATGCCTACGAGAAGAAAAATAACATTAAAATCGATGGCTGCGACTGCTTCTTCAAATGTTACTAATCCCAAGAATAGTACACACGAAGCGCCAAGAACGGCAACAATGGTCTTGTTGATCTTCTCTGAAGCTATAAAACAATACGCAATTATAAAAATTGCGATAGATAATAATGCTTTCATTTCTAACCCTACATCCTATTTTTAGAAAAACAATATTTTATCTATAATACAAAATCTGTCGATCACACCCACAAGGGTGCCATCGTCTTCTACCACGAAAAGTTTCGACTTTTGTCTGACCGTCATCTCGAAAATGATCTCGAGAAGCGTTCTATCTTTGTTAATCGCTTGAGTGTCTTTGGTGAATACGTCTTTGACTTTCAGGTTCTTCTTTATCCTGAAGTATTTCTCAAAAGGATCTATATGTCTCACGAAGGAGATCGTATTAAGCTGCTTGAAAAAATCCGGCATACCGTATTCAAAGATCTCAAGACAGGAAATTTCCCCGCAAAACCTGTTTTTATTATCGACAACCGGAAGTATATCGAACCGCCTGAGATGCATGGTCCGGGTCGCCCCTTCGATCGATGTCTCTAAGTTCACGAAATTCATGACCGGACGGGCGATATCGCGGGCAAGGATCTGTTCAGTCGTTTTTATCTGCGATTTTGTAAACCTTTCCAGGATTTCCTGGATCTTCGAAGGATTTTCGAGAATGGCATCGCCCTGACCCATCGCTTTTAAGAACCGTACGATAGCCGCCATGCTTTGAAGTATTATGTACGGTTCATTGGGAGAAGATATCATTAAAAAAATGAACTTCGCCGGTTTTTTATCAATGCTTTTAAAGTCTATACCTTCCCGGCTTACCGCCATTGAAAACGCGAACTCTCCCCAACCTTCAATGCGCGCGTGGGGAAAAGCCAGGCTGTTCCCTATTCCGGTTGTCTGCATGTTTTCGCGTTTGATGATCGCTTCATAAACGTTATCTTTGCTTAAAGGGTATGCGCGCCGGAATTTCCCTTCGTAGATCTTATCTATCAAAGCCCGTATGGATTCTTCTTTTGTTTTTACCTTAAGATCCGGAATAATGGATTCCGTGTTAAAAAATTTGCTTATTTCGATCATTTTTCACCTCGGTATTAAATTAACCCGGGAAAATATTGTTCCTTTCAAGTTCTAACAATATGCGTATGATTTCCTCATTATCGGACGCATCCATGAACTTTTTGATCGCCGTTTCGGCCTGAAGGACCTTGGCTGTTTTCGCGAGCAGCCTGAGGTGCGAGAAAACATCAGGCGCGCAGGTCATAAAAAACAAATGCACTTTTTTCTTGTCCGGTGCTTCAAAGTCAACGCCGTTTTTTGACCGCGCTATAATTATATTCGGTTTCGTGAATAATTCGGTACTGGGGTATCTTGGGTGTGGTATAGCTATTCCTTTACCCACTGCCGTGCTTAGCATTTTCTCCCGCTTTTCAAGCTCGTTGATCAATTTGTTCTTATCAGCAACCATTCCGGCTTTATCTGCGATATCGGCCAGCTTGCGAAGAACCTCTTTTGCATTCCTTGCTTCCAGGTCCAGCTCAATTAATGATTTATCAACCAGCCGCGATAAGGGTACGATTTGATCCGTGGTTCTTATTATCATATTTAGCTCTTCGCTTGGCGTGTTCTCCACGATGTCTCTTTGGAGATATTGGTCTACGGCCTCAATGTGGAAGCGCCATTGGTTGCCGACTTTAACACCCGGCAACTCCTTGTTTTGTGCCATCTTTATTATGGTTTTTTCGTTCAGCTTTATGTAATTCGAAAGCTCTTTTGTTGTCATTACCCTGTCCGGATCCATTGCTCCTCCTTTATTTAGCTTTATATTAACTTATATTAACCTATTTTAACTCATTTAAAGGGATTGTCAAGACTTTTTGAAGTATAAATTAAACTAAGTTCTGGATTGAAGGGAAGAATGAAATGGATAGTTATTGAGGTGAAAAAGCTGGTTCCTATCTATTCTTCTGAGTGCTCTTTGATAATCTCCATTGCCTCAAGCTCATTCTTGGCATACCTGAGACGGGTTCTTGCGTCTTTGTCCGAAAGAAGCCTTGCGATCGCGGCAAGGACCTGTAAGTGTATTCCCGGGGCAGACAGGGGTGAAAGTACCATATAAATTATATCGACGGGTTCCCTTTCCGCGCTTTCAAATATAATCCGGCGGTCCTTGGGTACTATCCCTAAAGCTATGCAGGGTTCGGTTATTTCCGGGAGCCTTCCGTGAAGTATGGCAATCCCTTCTCCCAGGGTTATGCCGCCCTGCCTTTCTCTTTGCAGGATTATTTCCAAGACATTACCCGGGTTATGTATGTATCCGGCCGAATGGAGCGTATGGATAAGCTCCCAGGTCGCTTCGCCCTTGGACCTTACGTCAAGCGGCACTCTTAAACATTCAGGACGCAAGAGATTAAACACGTTTATTCTTCCCTTTTTAAGCTTATCGCGCATTATTTCCTCTTCCCCTATCAATTCTCCGCCGCCGGTTGTCCAGGAACGCCATTTTAAAAGCGCCCTTTCCGATGAAATGACTCCTACTATCTCGAAGATAATAAGCCCGGGGAGGATAATGCCCAGGATCTTGATTCCTTCTACTCCCAGCATTGTCGCTACGAAAAATGCCTCTATAGCCGCAACTCCGGCCTGGGGAAGCATCAGCTTAGGCAGGCATTGAGTTAACTTTTTTTCCTGACCGGTGATCTTGCAGCTTATCCAGGTTCCGGATAGTTTTCCCATGCCCCTGGCCGCGATATAAGCGCCAATGTATATGAAGTTCTGGGGATGAAACGCTTCGATGTCAGCATTTGCCCCTATTAACGCGAAAAATATAAGAGTGTACATGGATGTGGCATTTTCGATCCTAAGGGACTCGAATACTTGCCTGCTGTAAAGGTTGGCGATAAGCATTCCTGCTACTACAGCCGTTATTAAAAAAGGCAGATGCCAGTGCAGGGCAAGCCCGACACCCACGGAGACGCACCCCCATACCAGGATAAATACGTCCATTGATGGCCCAGGCATCTCGGAAATAAGCCTTGATAAGAATTCCGGGCCAAGGGTTGGAGCAGCCGGCACTTCTTCCTTTGGCTTTAGCCACCTTCTCTCAACCACGATACGCAAGAGCAGAAAAACCCCTATTCCTAAAAGAAGAGCAAGGCCAAAATCTTTCGCGACGGGGATGAAGACTCCCCCCATCGTGATATTGGCATGTTTCATCAGTATGATCGCTATCTGGACTGTTACAGAAAAGACCACGACTTCTATAACGTCATCAAGCACCACAATGCCGCCGAGCATGCTTCTCATTTTTCCGGTTATCCCGAGCTTGTTCATGATAACGAATGTCGAAGCCGGCGCGGTAGCTATACCGATACTTCCTATTATGAATGCGGTGATGGGTTTGAAACCCAAAAGAAGAAAGGTAACTGTTACAATGACCCACGTAACGAACGCCTGGACAAAACATATAAAAAGCGCCCTCTTACCGATTCTTTTGATCTTATCGGCAGTAAGCTCATCGCCGATGCCGAATACTATTATGGCCAAAAATACAAAAGCAAGAAAATGAAGCGACTGAAGCGCGTTTTTATATAGGGGGATCCTGTGTTCGAGGAAGAAAAGAAGAACTGGACCGACTACTAACCCCCCTATGACCTGGCCGACAATTTCCCCTGCCCGAAGCAGGCGTGAAAGTTTTCCCCCGAAATAGGCCGAGAGGATCAGAAGCCCTACACATAGGACTTGCATGTATAAAAGTTCAAAGCGCATCTTATTTGAAGTATATCACCTATGGCTTGGAAAATCCAAACTACAATAGCGCTTTTTGTGACCCCCTTCCCTTTCAAAGGTTATTGTGCTTTAAGGCCCCTCGACTTTGTCTCGGGGTCATTTCTGAGAGGTTAACGCTGGAAATGAGGACGGGTCTGGGCATAAAAATAGGGACGGCTCTGGGATTATTTTCTCGGCCAACAGTCTAACAACAATGCCGAGGCTCCTTCTGGGCGTGCCTCGTGTGCTCGCGCGGTGTAGGAACCGTTCCCTAATTTACATAAAGCGCCAAGTGCGTAGAAACATTGATAGATTTCCTTCAGATTTTATGTTCCAATTATCAAAGCGGGAGTTTGAAGATTGGAGGTGCCAATTTGTCACCTCCAATTCTACGGATAAAATGGGCTTGCGGTACCCTCCCTATGTTTTTACTGAGCCCGGGGTGGCTATGCTTTCATCTGTTCTCGACAGTAAAAGAGCGATTCAGGTGAATATTCAGATAATCAGAACGTTTATTAAGTTGCGGGAAATACTGTTGACACACGATGAGATTAAACGAAAAATCGAAGCTATGGAAAAGAAATATGACGGGCAGTTTCAGATTGTATTTGAAGCCATAAAGAAGCTTATGGAAGCGCCGCCTGAAAAGCCAAAGCGCAGGATAGGTTTTCATCACAGCTAAGACAGCGTATGAAATCGCCTATCCCTTAAAAACTAAAAAACTAGATCCCTCGACTCGCTTCGCTCGCTCGGGATGACAGGGGGGTAAAGATCCCTCGACTCACTCACTTTGTTCGCTCGCTCGGGATGACACCGCTTGCGCGGGAATGACAAAGGGTGCGGGGACGGGTCTGGGATTAATTTTGGAACCGTCCCTATTTTCTCTGGCCTGCGGCAGGCCACGCCCGGTCTTCAGTCATTTCATCGTCGAATTCATCGTATTCTGAGGCCCTCATCTCCTCTTCCCCTTCAATTTCAAGCCCGGGAAGTTTCTTGATTTTTTCAATATCGATCTGACCCCGCACCCCGGTCATTTCTATCGGATTAGCTATAATCTTTTTAGGTTTGCTCTTTGGGTCCGTTGGCAGCGAGATCTTATCCACCGAAAGTTTCGTCCCCGTCATCATTAAAGCTGCCGTTTTGATCTCAGTCGGTGGAAGTTTCGTTCCTGTCATCATTAAGGTTGCTGTCTTGATCTCAGCCGGCGGAAGTTTTGTCCCTGTCATCATTAAGGTCGCTGTCTTGATCTCAGCAGGCGGAAGCTTAGTTCCTGTCATCATTAAGGTTGGGGTAGTGATCTCTATGCCTGATTTTGAAAAAGCATCATTGCCAATAAAGAGTATCACGAGCATCAAAAAAGCAATTACCCCTGTTATCCCGACCCACCTTAATCGCTTTGCTGCTGTTTTGCGTTTCATTTTTTACCTTTTAAGACTCCAGGAAATATTTTTATATTCAACAGACTACCTTCCACTGCACCAACAAACTTTGTTCCAGGCATTGACTTTGAGTATGGGTAAACTTTGGTGTTTGGGGGAAAGGCATTACCTTTACCGTCTGTAAAACTAAAACTCGCCCAATATTTTGCAGCATCAGCCGCCACCCATTGAGATGGAATATTTGATTCATATACAATGACTTCAACAACTTCAGAAAAAGTGCCATCGGGTTTAATGGGCAAGTTGCTTTTTTTGATGGTTGTCATCTCTTTTCCATTTGCATCAAAAAGTGCTATCTTTACATTTACATATGTTAGATTAGGTTTATTAGGTATATTCTTCAGTTCAATCGGGACTTTGAACTTCCAGACCCAGTCTTCAGCCCAGGCAGTATCCGGAGAGGAAATAACCTGTAGTCCGGAGAACAAGAGCAGAAATACAACTAACTTACACATACCGGAAAAAAATCGGGTTCTCATAGGAATTTCTCCCTTCTTTATCCTTCTTTATCTTAAAAATAAGGTACTGGGTTATCAGTTTGTAGGTTCGTTATCGTACTTGGTACAGGAGATTTGGTCCCCTTTTTATGGTTAGTCCAGGGTTCTCCAGGCTCATCGTGCGGATAATAGGACATTCCGTCCTGGCTGAGTTCAAGCCTAAATTGGCAAAATTTCGGTGCGGTAGGGTCGTCAATGTCGTTATCGGTTATCTGAAAGCTGAGAATTGTCTTAAAATTACCGTTAGTAGTAAAATCTACCGGTATTTCCGCGGCGATATCGTCAGTAATCGTTTTGCCTTTTTTGTCGAGAAGATACCAGTGAATGGCAATGTGCGTGATGCTTTTCGGCATCTCTTTTAGTTCTATCGGGATCTCAAAATCCCAAAGCACCGTTTCCGCTTCCGCTTCTTTATTTATCAAGACCGCAGTCAAACAAAAAACGCATAAAGCCAAAAAAAATCCTATGGCGGTCATTTTCTTGATTACGCCTGCCATGATAACACCTCTCTTTTTTAAAAATTCAGAACTATCTTTTTCTTGCGCCGGGCTGTGCCCCGGGGCGAGTCATCATATCATCTTCAAAATCATCCTCGAACTCATCGCCTGCCCGGTACTCTTGTTTTTTCTTTGCTCCTTCATCTTTAGGAGACTTTTTAATTATCATTACATTCCGCACCCCGGTCATCTTCAAGGGTTTTGCGTAGATCTTGCTTATTCGCAATCCTGTCATTTTCAAAGTCGGCGTTGTGACCTTAAGCGGCGGGTTGAACCACCTCATTCCCGTCATCTTTAACGTAGGAGTTGTGGTCTTCATAGGGATAAAGTCCCCGAAAAGCTTAGCTGATGGGAACAGGACTACAAGCAGGCAACATAATAAAATAATTTTACGCATCATTTTTTCCCCTTTAATGCCCCTGGAATTTTCTTTATTTTTATCAGCCCTAATTTACCATCTACCTCACGAACAAGCTCTGTTCCTGGCCTCGATTTAAATTGTATCGGTGGCCCTTTTTCTCCCTGCGGATAGACATCCGCAAAAGACATTTTGCCATCTTCATCTATTAACCTCATGCCAGCATAATATTTGGCCGCTGACCATGGATCGAGTTCCCCCGTCGGCTTAGCCTTAATGTTGATCGTTTTTTTAAGATCTCCACTAGGGGGAACTTTCTTCTGCACTTCTCCGCTGCCGACCTGATTGTCATCCTTATCAAAAATAATTACAAGGATGTGTATCTTCTTTATTTTCGGATGCAGGTCTTTCAGGTCGACAGGCACATAGAAATCCCAGTAAACGTCCTCACCCGGCCCATCCGCCCAGCCAGGATCTGAAACAATTCCAACTCCGGAGAACAGCATTATCAATACGACTAGCTTACAAACACTTTTAAGAAATTGAGTTTTCACGAGCACTTCCCTCCTCTTTCAAGCATATATATTATACTCTAAAAAAACTGGTCACCTTTGACATCGAGTATCTTGTAGGAACCTTTGCGGGTAGGCTTAAGGATTATTTCGCTCTGGCCGCTTGCTCTCTGCGGCCTGCCCTTGGCATCCAGGAACTGTTCCCGCCAGCTTACCTGTACATTAAGATAACCTTCAGCGCTTTTGAGGATACGATTTATAGTAAAATCGAGATCCAGGAGCTTTTGTCTGCGCCACCTTCTGTCCACCCGGTCGCGTGTCTCCCCGTAGCCTTTGAAATAGTTGCGGCCGAGAAACCTGTGGACCTTGTCGTACTCTTCGCCCTCAAGAGCTTCTTTAGTCTCCTTGAAGGCAGCTTTTGTTGCTTTGCGGAGATCTTCATCCTTCTCTTCTACTTGGGCGGGTGCCGCATAAGACGTCAAAGCAACACAACTTATTAGTGCAGCGATCAAAAGCGACCTGATCATGCCTGGCTCCTAAAACTGGTTCGTTCCACTTAACTGTATTTTATACTCGAAGCTCATTCTTACGTTGCCCGTGAAGGCGCCCCATGTAGCGGTCAATGAAGTTACTCGTATGACCGCATAAACGCTGCCGGTCCAGAAAGCGTACAGATTCCCTTCAGTTATCGTTACGGTATTACCACCGGAAGGATCGGAGGCGGAATATCCCCCGCCGATCTCAGAAGGCACTGAACTAACGTTGTTCAACCGTCCCGACCCCAGATCCAGTACTTCGGTGTCACCCCCCGTCGAAAATACTACCGGACTACCCGCAACAGCTCCTATATACGGCGTAAAATCGGCTGTCGCCGTGGCGGCAAATACGGCGCCCGTGCTTGCCGTTGAAATGCTCTGGCCTTCGAACGTAAAGCCCTGTCCGGTCCCCCCAACGGCCGGTGGATAAACATAGGCGCACACCAGAGTCGCAGTGCCCTGACGGACATCTCCCGTCATGGTCTCCTCAACGGTCTGCAACTGTTCCACCTTGCTGACCTGGCCCGTGATTGGATCTACCACTATGACCCGATTCCCAACAGAGTCGTTATCTACAGAGGTGGCCACCTCCCCTACATTCGACAACCCGAATATCAAAGGTGCCGCCATAGAGATCAGCTTGACACCATCCTCTTCTGTTCTAAAATTCATCGTAGTTGCCGAGTTATCGGTTAAAACCTGACCGCTGGCAGCGCTTTGAACCCTTCTATAAAAAGTAAAATCCACCTCGTACTCGTTACCCTGCCCTATAGTTCGTGTTATAGAAGGGCGTATTATTATATTGTTAAAAAACCTGAAATCGTCGTGTATCGCATCTTCAAGCGCGACCAGGTCCCCTTCAAAATCCTCCGATACAAGCTCCATAAATGCGGACCTGTTTTCATACATATAATATTTCAACATCTCCAAGAAGACTTTTTTAGCTTCTTGTTCGCCGGAGATGCTTTTAACAATAAAGACGTAAACATCGTCCTCCGTATCGGATACTTTCCCGGCGGTTGAGACAGCCTTAACGCTCCACTCGTATATGCGGTCAAGAGCGGGCTGAAATCTTACACTGAACTTCCCAAGCGGATCAACAATAACCCTATTCCAGGAAGAGCCGCCATCGTAACTTACGAAAACAGATTCTAATTCTCCATCGGGCACCTCTGCCCTCCCGCTTATAACTATGATCCCATCATCAAGATCCTCAGCATTAAAACTTATTACGTCCACCATTATGTCCGCTTCCACCTCGCCGATCATAAGATCTGTTATTTTCGGTACGCCTTCTTCGGCCAGAGAAGGAGGAACATAAGAAAATATTACCCCTATTGCAATGCTTAAAAATATTCTTAGAACTATCCTGCACCTCTGCATATATTGCCCCCTGTCTATATCTTCATATTGAAACTCGCAATCAAGCGTGTTTCACGGTAGTCGCTGTCTGGAACATCAAAACTAAAGCCGTAATCGTTTACCTTGAACTCTATTTTAAAGACAGCGTTATTTAGTTTTTTAAATGTCCTTTCAAAAAATACATCCCATATCCCGCTGATCGAGTCTACACCGTTAGAGATGTTAGTATCGATAAACGCCATGCTTCCTCCGAATCTATTTTCAAGGAAATTCCCGTCCAACAGGAGCCTTAGAGTGTTTACCTTGTCATGGCCCCCTGCAGTAAGATTGTCTGATGTGCGGTGGCCCAGAAAAAGACTGGGCCCTAAAGTCAGCTCTTTTATCTTTTGCGTTGCTGAGAACTTCAAGCTGTAAAGATAGTCGCGTTTAAAAGTACTGTTCACATCATTCGTCTGGAGTACGCTTTCAAAATTAAACCCATACTTCAATAAATCAAAAACCTTATCAGACAGGCTGACCTTAATGCGGTTCGAGGAGTTGTTGGAGTCATTGTGCTCTTCCTTAGAATCGTTTCTGCGGTATCTTGCGCTTATTTTCATATACTTCCTATTGAATGCTTTATAATGGTTGATACCCGCTTCAAGCGTCCTATTTGTTGTTCTTGCCGCCAACTCAGATCGTCGGTTTATCCTATCGTAATAGTAATTCGCGATGAGGTGTGCTTTCCATTTTTTTCCGAACTTTTTTGAAACTTTACCGTAGTAACGTATCCTGTCAGGAGTGGCGCTTCCGGCGAGTGTACTGAAATCCGGATCCACCATCTCGAATTTACCGTCCCAGTTACAATCGAGAGCCTTTCCCCGGAATTTTATGTTGTGTGCTTGTCCCTGCATATGAGTATCGTCATTGGCCACCGGTTTTGCCGTAGTAAAACTTATGGCATGATCACCGGTAAACTTAAACTTTTTTATCCTGTACTCCCAGTCAAGCGCTTCTACCCACTGCAGATATGCGGTTCCCGTTGTACGTTTGGAATCCGTTCCGTCATGCCCTACGAATGTAGAGTTGATGCCTATTCGATAATTATCGCCGGCCTTCTGGACGCGTACGCCTCCGCCGTAGAGATCCATAGGCTCATTCTGGACTTCTCCGCCGAACCAGTCTTCAAAAAGGTACGCCCATTGACCGTCGAAAGTGCCGAAGGTGGTGCGGATATAATTTTGATCATCCTTGGGGTCATCCGTAAGGTTGAGTTGGTGACCAACTCCTATTATGCCTTTGTTCATGGAATACTGGGAAAAATTGGCAAAATAATCTCCGATGGTGAGATCGCTCCTCGAATCCTTTACATTATAGCTGAACCTTCGTACCGAAAAATGTTCACTGTCGATCAAGTGGTTGTCGGTCGACCGCAAGTCCATTTGCAGCGTTGTTGTACAGCCCTCGAGACGCGTTTCACCAAAAATATCGAGCTCTTGATTGTATCGGAATCCGTCAGAATAAAAGCTTTGCTCGTGCCCTGGACCGCTGACCCGGCTGACCTCCATTTCCGTTCGGGTTACGATAGATGAGGTGTTTTCATCTTGAGCAAAGGATGTTGCAGAGAAACACAATAACGAAGCTATAATCCCCAGAAAAGCTAAATGTATGTGTTCTTTTTTAGTCATATATCTCTCTCGTTAACTATAAAGATACCCTCTATTATAAATAATAGCAAACTTAATAATGATTTTTATTAAGACAAAAACTCCTATAAGTACAAGAAACTATTTTAATGTATTGCTTAACTAAAAACCCATCTCCCCCACTACTCGATTATCAACCAAACACCTATTCTTAAAAACTAAAAAGATCCCTCGACTCGGCCTACGGCCTTGCTCGGGATGACAATGAGTGCTTCACTCGCCCGGGATGACAAGCAAGCGCTTCGCGAAATTCCGGGATGACAATGGTAAAAGATCCCTCGACTCGCTACGCTCGCTCGGGATGACAAGGGGGTAAAGATCCCTCGACTCGCTCACTTCGTTCGCTCGCTCGGGATGACATACTTTTCAGTCGCTCGGGATGACAATGAGATTGCCGGGGTTCATGGGGGTATTTTAACGCTTTTCCCCTCCCATAGCAAATAAAACTAGAAAAAAGTGCAAGAATTTTGGGAAAAAAGTTGTCTATAAGTATGTAGGTTTATGTTGGTCAGGTTCGGAAAAAAGGGAAGATTGACAATACACCAAAAATAGTGTATTATAAGAAAGGAAGGAATTGATGTATGAAGTGTTCTTTTATGAAGACGAAAAAGGCAACTGCCAGGTTGATGATTTTCTCGAGAATTTGCAGTTAAAAGAAAGGGCTAAGCTTGAGAAATGGATAGAAAAGTTGGAACAGGAAGGTCCGAACCTACCGAGGCCTTTTGCGGATATTGTCAAAGGAAAGATACGGGAACTCAGGATACGATTTGGTTCAAATAGCTATAGATTTTTGTACTTCTTCAACGGAAAGAATATCATAATTACGCATGGCTTTATAAAAAAGACCGATAAAATACCGCATAACGAAATAAAAAGAGCGGAAAGATCAATGAAAGATTTTATAAAAAAGAATGAAAAGAGGTAAAATCATGAAGAGCGCGCGTAAATTTAAAGACAGGCTTAAAAAAGACCTAAAAAGCCGGGGATTTAAGGAGGCTTTTGATGAGGAAGAAATCTATGCGGATCTGGCTATCCAGATCGCAAAGATCAGGGAAAAAGAACATTTGTCTCAAAAAGCGCTGGCAAAACGACTCCACACTACACAGCAGACTGTATCAAGGTTGGAAGATATTCATAACAGGAGCTATTCGCTTCGCACATTAATAAAACTTGCTCAAGTGTTACATAAAAAATTAAAGGTCGAATTTGTTTAAAAACGAAGTTTTTTTAACGCAGCCCTTAAAAACTAAAAAGGGACAGTCCCCTTCTCTATCGCCTGGGAAACAAACGGGGACAGTCCCTATACCTTCTCAATCACCGTACTATCAGCAATTCTCCCCGGCACTGGTTATATCCGCCTGGGGCACCTCCGGAACTTTTCTCAAGCCCTCCGCCATGAAAAAACGCTATTACCAAAGGTCCTATTTCTTCGCCTTAGAAACTTTAGATTTAGTCTTCTTAGTTGTAGCTTTCTTAGTTTTAGTCGCTTTGGGTTTGGATGGTTTGCTTACATCAATATTCAACGTTTTGGTAATCTCTGCTACGAGTTCTTCTCTATCCGGAAGATTCCTGGGGCTACTATCGTTTCTACGATTAGAGTAACATGTCTTACAATAAACCGGACGATTCGATATGGGCACAAAAGGCACTTCGCATTCTTTTTTACACTGTGCGCAAATAACTTTGTACATTTTTCTTTCTCTTG
>JBAROI010000046.1:0-2526 GCA_049642015.1 Candidatus Omnitrophota bacterium
GTAAATACCGCTCTCGCGACCGCGAAAGACCCCGTAAGCATGGCGAAAGCGTTCAGCCAGGCCATTAGCGCGGGCAGGCTGGCCTATATTTCCGGTACGGCTCAAACTTCAGATTACGCGAACGCGTCTTCTCCTTTAACCGGATTTTTAAGAGACGAGGAAGTGTAGTAGATGAGTTTTTACGATATTTATAATAGGTTTAAAGATCTTGATTTCAATAGCTGCCTTAAAGGCGCAGCGGATAGTCACGAAAGAGAATTTTTCTTTTCTTTGATGCCTATCGCTGAAGACCGCCTTGAAGAAACAGCCAGAAAGGCGCGCAAGATCACACTTAATAATTTCGGACGGGCGATCCAGCTTTACACGCCGCTGTACTTATCAAATTATTGCGAAAATAGCTGCATCTATTGCGGCTTTAATAAAGACAATGAAACCGAAAGAAAAAAACTGTCTCTTGCGGAGCTGGAAAAAGAAGCCGCTTTTATCGCTTCCAGCGGGCTGAGGCATATTCTTATCCTTACGGGTGAGTCAAGAGATGTAAGTGGTGTTTCATACATAAAGGAGTGCGTGAGGATATTAAAAAAATATTTCAGTTCGATTGCGATCGAAATATATCCCCTTACTGAAGACGAATACAGGGAGTTGGTCAAAGAAGGAGTGGATGGCCTTACTCTATACCCGGAAACCTACGACGAGGAGATGTATAAACAGGTCCATCCCGCCGGCCCTAAAACGGATTACAGGTTCAGGATGGACGCCCCGGAAAGAGCTTTGAAAGCCGGTATGAGAACCGTAAATATCGGCGCTTTGCTTGGACTCAGTGATTGGAGAAAAGATTCTTTTTTGACAGGGTTTCACGCGAAATATCTGCAGGATAAGTTCACAGATGCCGAAATAAGCGTGTCTATCCCGAGGGTAAGGCCGCATACGGGGAATTTTAAGCCTGTTTGCAAGGTAAGCGATAGAAACATTGTGCAGATCATACTTGCCATGCGCGTATTTCTTCCCAGAGTCGGGATAACGTTGTCGACCCGCGAAAGTTCTGCCTTAAGGGAGAACCTTGTTTCTTTGGGCGTGACGAAAATGTCAGCCGGTTCCACCACGGCGGTAGGCGGTCATACCATAACGTACAATGAAAAAAAGGGGCCGGTTCAATTTGAGATATCCGATGAAAGGGGCGTCGATGAAATAAAAAAGATGCTGCTTAAAAGAGGTTATCAGCCGGTGCTTAAAGACTGGATGCATGTGTGATGAATGATTTTGAGAAAAAAATAGCCGATCAATTAGGGGCAGAGAACCTGGAAAGGATCCAGGCGGTCAAAGTAGGTATTGCCGGAGCCGGTGGGCTGGGCTCGAATTGCGCTTTTAATCTGGCAAGGGTGGGCTTTAAAAAGCTCAAGATAATCGATTTTGACGTTATTGATCACTCGAATCTCAACAGGCAGTTTTATTTTTTCGACCAGATAGGCATGGACAAAGTCGAAGCATTAAAAGTAAATCTGGAGAGAATAAACCCTGATATGGAGATCGAAATACTGACGAAAAAAATAGAAAGCGCCAACGTCAGGGAACTTTTTAGAGATTGTGATATTGTAGTGGAAGCGTTTGACAAAGCGGAATACAAGAGCATGATAGTATCGCATTTACTGGATACGGATAAATTCATCGTTTCCGCTTCGGGGCTTGCGGGGTTTGGGAATTGCGATGAAATAAAGGTCCATAACATGAAAAAGAATTTCGTCATGATAGGGGACTTAAAGTCCGACAGCAGCGAAAGTCCGCCTCTCTCGCCGAGGGTGAACGTGGCGGCCGCGAAACAGGCTGACGTCATTTTAGAACATGTTTTAAATCCGGGGAAAACTATATGAAAGCAATATCACTTCTGTCCGGCGGGCTGGACAGCATATTGGCTACAAAATTGATAATCGAGCAGGGAATAGAAGTCGAAGCGGTGAATTTTTTAACCGTTTTTTGCAATTGCACCTCTCGAGGCAAAACGTGCCTTGCCGGTAAGTCCGCGGCCGACCAGCTTGGGGTAGAACTGAAAGTTATGGAGGTAAGCAAGGATTATTTTGAGATAATAAAGAACCCGAAGTACGGGTACGGCAGGAACATAAACCCCTGTCTTGACTGCCGCGTATTCATGTTCAAAAAAGCTCACGAATACATGAAGGAAACAGGCGCTTCTTTTATTGTAACCGGTGAAGTGATGGGATCACGCCCCATGTCGCAAAGAAGGGAAGCCATGCGGATCATTGAGCGTGACAGCGGACTTGGAGGGCTTCTTGTCAGGCCACTTTCCGCGAAGCTTTTCGAGCCAAGCATACCGGAAAAAGAAGGATGGGTAGACAGGGAAAAATTCCTTGAAATCCAGGGAAGGTCAAGAAAGCCCCAGATAAAAATGGCTGCTGATTTCGGCATAAACGACTACCCGTGTCCGGCAGGCGGTTGTCTTTTAACAGATGTGGGGTTTGCGCGAAGGATGCGGGATCTTATGGCGCATAAGCCTGATTTTGATGTCAGCGA
>JBAROI010000054.1:0-90189 GCA_049642015.1 Candidatus Omnitrophota bacterium
CGGAAACTGCGCGCGGAATATCCTTACCATCTTTTTTCTTTACTAGAAAAAATCCCAAGTGCTTACACTTGGGATTTTTTTATTTATGACTGACAGAAATAAAAAGAGCCATCTTTCATGCATATAAGCTGAGGGATGGCCTTTTTATTTTGATTCCATAGGGGGAAGTATGTCCCCCTTCTTCTTAGAATAATAACCCCCTAAAGTTGTGTCGCTTCGCGACCCTGGATATTGTTTGTTCTATTATTTGCAAATTTAGCCTCATAGGATATAATAATACTAATAGGAAGGGGGGTGAAGCATGGATGAATTGGTGAGACTTATTGGTTTGATCGTGGCGGTTGCGGGTGTTGTTTTTCTTGCTAGAATTAAAATGCTTAAAAAGCTCATAGCTTTTTGGGACGACGACAAAAAAGTTTATATTCTTGCCGGCATTAGGGTTTTAGTGGGATTAATTCTGCTCGTGTCCTCTTTTCAATGCAGGGTGATCTGGATCGTGTTTGTTATCGGCTTATTGGCCATAATAAACGGAGCTGCTATTCCTGTCATTGGACTGGAAAAATGCAAAGAAACGTTAAAAGTATGGCAGGAAAAGCCTGATAAAACCTTGCGCTCGGTCAGTGTCATAGTTGTTGCGATCGGTTTGTTGCTTCTCTATTCCGCGTAAGATAAGCGCAAGATGGCTTTTAAGTATACGTATAGAGATACGCTATAATAAGCGCTATGGAGATACTTGCCCTTTCTATTCTGATAATCTTCAGCCTGGCCGGGTTTGCGGCTATTTTCTTTACGACATTCGGGACGCTTATTATCCTGATAGGCGCTGTCCTGCACGGACTTTTAACGGGCTTTTCCGCTCTTTCCTTAAGAACGTTCCTGATACTACTCACGCTTTATTTGTGCGGCGAGGTTCTGGAGTATGTTTTGATCATAATGGGGGCTAAAAAACTAGGGGCTTCCAATGCCGCGGTGGCGGGTGCTATAATAGGCGGGATAGTAGGGGCTATCGTTGGCGCGCCCGTGCTGGGAGTGGGCCTTATTCTCGGGGCTTTTCTCGGGATTTTTTTCGGAGCTTTTATTGTTGAACTGATCATCCAGAGGGACCTGGTAAAATCACTTAAGGCCGGAGCAGGCGGCGTTTTTGGCAGGATAGGTTCAGTAGTTGTCAAAGTAGTGATAGCCGTTATTATGCTGAGCATTATTGCTTCCGGAATAATTTCTTGATATGAGATATCGAACAGTAACAGTTTTCACAGTAATTCTTGTATGTGCGGCTCTTGCGGCCGGATTTTTTCTCTGGCGTTTAAGGCTTTCTGAAATGAGAACAGCTGTGGGATGGGAAGAGGATTTTAATTCTGTTTCCAGGAGCGGCAGGCCCGTTATTCCGAAAGGCTGGAGGAGGCAAAAAAAACTTGGAACGAAATCGGCTGTTTTCTCCGCGGAAAAAGATAAAAAGAACGGCTTGTCTTTCCTTCATATGGAGGCGGACAAGGCGAGTGCTACGCTTCTTTGTAAACCCGGGAACGTCGACCTGAAAAAGACACCCGTTTTAAAATGGCGCTGGAGGGCAACGGTTTTGCCTGAAGATGCGGACGGCAGGATAAAGGATAAGGACGATCAGGCTATTGGGATCTATGTAGGCACCGGAAGCGTTTTGAACCAAAAAGCGATATCGTACAGATGGGATACGGAGACCCCTAAAGGGGCTGAAGGGTCTTGCGATTACGGGGATGGAATGGTTAAGGTTAAGTGGTTCACGCTGAGAAATAAGCAAGATGCCGGCAGCGGCCGGTGGTTTGTCGAAAAGCGTGATTGTGCCGAAGATTTTAAAACGGCCTGGGGTTTTTATCCAAAGAAGATTTATCTGGGTGTTTCCTGCAACAGCCAGTATACTGGGACTAAAGCCGCGGCGGATTTGGACTGGATAGAGTTCATGTCCACGTCCGGTAACAATGGTTAAACAATGATCACTGAAAGTTTACCAAAACGGATAATCAAAACACCTGTGCTTGTGGAAACCGAGCAGTTTTTGGTCAAGCTGGCCGAAAACCAGGAAGAAGTCGAGAAGACCCTGCGTCTCCGCTACGAGGTCTTTAATATCGAGCAGGGAAGGGGACTTAAAACCGCTGAAGAACACTCGATCGACTCTGACGAGTTTGATCATTACTGTTTGCATTTATTTGTGCTGGAAAAATGGTCCGGCCGGGTAATAGGGACATACCGCATCCATCTTGGCATGGTGGCAAAGTCCGCGAAGGGTTTTTATTCTTCGAGAGAGTACGAGATAAAGGGGCTCTATAAAATAGCGGACAAATGCATGGAATTAGGCAGGTCCTGTGTGACGCCGGAATTCCGCACCGGCAGCGTGATCGCCCTTCTCTGGAAAGCGATAACTGAACTTTTGGTCAGAACGGAACTTACTTTCATGCTTGGATGCGTTAGCCTTGAGGAAGAGGACCCTGTAACGGGATGGGCTTTATATGAGTATTTTCACAGGGCGAATTTATTGAGCGAGCATATCGCCGCTATTCCCCATCCTGAGTTTGAACTGGAGCGTCCGCCGGATCACGAGATAGAAAAGTTCTTATCGGACGAAAGAGCTCTTAAAAAATGCATTCCTCCGCTTTTCAAGGGTTACCTCCGGCTCGGCGGCCTTGTATGCGGACAGCCCGCGCTGGACAGTGAGTTCGGAACGATCGATTTTTTCATAATGGTCGATACTACCAGGATCCCGGAACGCTACGTCCGGCATTTTAATTACATTAGGAACATTGGTTGATATCATGGCGTTTTTTCTTCGTTTATACCGGATCACGGCGCTTGCCGTATGGCTTCTGTTCATCATCCTTTTAACCATACCGTACCAATTCAGAGGCTGGAACGGGGTTAAAAAGATAAACCGCCTCGTCCATTTACTGATGACGGGCGCCGCAAAGATCATTAATCTGCGTGTTAAATTGTCAGGCGAAGTTCCCGATGCGTCCGCGGGTTTGGTTGTTTCAAACCATCTTAGTTATCTGGATATAATCGCCCACGGCTCGGTTTTTCCCATTCGTTATTCCCCAAAATCAGAGATCGCAAAATGGCCGATCCTTGGATGGGTTACCGCTTTAAGTCATCCGATATGGATCAAAAGAAAAATGAAACAAGCGTCCAAAGAGACCTTGAAAGATTTCGCGGAAACCGCCAAACATGGAATAAACCTTTTAGTTTACCCGGAGGGAACAAGTTCTGACGGAAAGAGCGGTGTTCTTCCGTTCAAGTCCACTCTTTTTGAAGCCGCCGTTGCGGAAGACCTGCCGGTCATTCCCGTACTGACGCGCTATCGTGAGGCTCCCGGAAGAACTACCGTATGCTGGTACGGCGACATGACCCTGCTTCCTCATCTCTGGCAGGTGCTGGGCTTTCCTTCCATAGAATCGGAACTTCATCTTCTTCCACCTGTTTTTCCGGAAGGAAGGTCAAGAAAGGAAATGGCTTCCCACGTGCATGAACTTCTCAGCCGTGAATATAATAAGATTATCGGTGTGGACGCAAAATGGCAAACATCAGAAAGCATGTTTTGATAAGCGGGATGGTCCAGGGAGTGTTTTTTCGCTCCGACACGAGGGAGATGGCGCGCAGCCTCGGGATGACGGGTTGGGTCAGGAACTGCTGGGACGGAAGAGTGGAAGCCGTCTTTGAAGGAGAGGAATCCATGGTTGACCACGCGGTCGAATGGTGCCGTAAGGGACCTCCTTCAGCTCATGTAAATAAAATTGATGTTACTACCGAAAAATATACCGGTCAATTCGATACTTTTGATATAACGTACTAAAGGGGGGTGTGAGATGTTGGCAGAGATAAGCATTATACCTGTTGGCGAAGGCGTTTCGATCAGCAGTCATGTGGCCAGAATGGCGAACATCATCGACGAAAGCGGCCTGGATTACAAGATCAATCCGATGGCTACGGTCATAGAAGGCGATTTCGATGAGGTCATGCGCCTTGTAAAGAAATGCCACGAGACTATTATGGAAGAGGCAGAAAGGGTCATCATCAATGTGGTCATAGACGACCGCAGGGATAAGACGGCCCCGCGCCTGGATAAGAAGCTGGAGTCGGTGGAACAGAAGGCCGGAAAGACCTTGAAGAAGTAGGCGCGTTCAGGCCAAAAGACCGAATATGAGAAACCTCACAAGAACCGGAACGAATATCAATTCAAAAATAGGTAAGGCGATAGGCGATTACGGCCTCATCGAAGACGGCGACAAAATACTGGTCGCCGTTTCCGGCGGGAAGGATAGCCTCACTCTCCTGACGCTCCTTAAGGAGATCCAGAGATGGGCGCCGGTAAAGTTTGAACTTTTCGCGGCGCACATAATGACGGACTTTCGCTGCGGCGGCTGTGTGCATGAAAATAGTCTCTCCGGCATATTCAAGGAAATGAGTGTCGAATATGTTTTCAGGGACATCAAGGTGCTTGATGAAGAAGGCAAGACCACGTGTTTCTGGTGTTCCTGGAACAGGCGCAAAGCGCTTTTTGAGATCGCGGCCGAACTCGGCTGTAATAAAGTAGCCCTGGGACATCACAAAGACGACATCGTTGAGACCGTTCTTATGAACCTTCTTTATAAGGGCGAGATATCTACCATGAATCCCTGTCAGGAGATGTTCGACGGCAAGATCGTCATCATCAGGCCTCTTTGTTACGTGGAAGAGAAGACGATAAAGAAATTCGCGAAAGAAAGCAAATTCCCTGAACAACTATGCAAGTGTCCCTTCGGAAAAGATTCAAAAAGACGGTACGTGAAAAAATTCATCAGGGAGACGGAAAAAAGCACACCGCGCCTCAATGTCAAAACAAATATTTTTAAAAGCATTGCCAGGATCAAAGAAGATTACATTAATGTGAAAGAGGAAAAATGAAAAAGGTTTTTGTTCTCGCAATAATTTTTTTCCATCTGGTTGGCACTGTTTTTTGCCAGCCGGAAGACATGGAAGTTAAGATCTTTAAAATAAAAAACAGACGCGCAGAATCCTTGCTGCCTGTAGTTGAGCACATGAAAAGCGGCGAAGGCAAGGTAACGGTTGACTCCAACACGGACAGCCTGATAGTCGTCGATTATCCGCAGAACCTGACAAGGATGGCGGAAGTCCTCAAAACTTTGGATGTTCCCGAGAAGCAGGTTGAAATAAAGGTCCTTGTCGCGGAAATCACGGATGCCTTTTTGGGGCAGGCGGGCCTGAGCTTTGGACAATCGGTCATGACGCCGGAAAGGTTTGACCGGATGCGGTACCTGCTTGAAAAGAGTGAAAACTCAAACGTACGTTCAGAAATGACAGTTCTGACGATGAGCGGACAGCCCGCGACCATAAAAGTCGCCCAGGAGGAGATATTATGGGGGGCGGTGGTAAGCGTGCCCGAGAGTAAAACAATAACGGTCGCGCCTGTCGCGAAAAGAAGCGCCGGGAAATTCCTGGAAGTCTTGCCCAGAGTGAACAACGACGGCTCTATTACCGTTACCTTGAGGCCGGAAGTAAGCGAGTTCCAAAAGGACCGCAGTATATATGAGAGGTCCATTATAACCCAGGTTAACGTTGGAAACGGTGATACAATAGCGATAGGCGGCCTTGAGGCGGAAAAAAAATATACCGAGCAGACTGGGATCCCACTTACCGGGACAAGGGTTCATGCGGGGATGAAGGAAAGAAGAAAAATAATAATGTTCCTTACTGCAACCGAAAAATAATCCGATTTTCTTGCAAAACGGATAGATTGCATATATCATTTACATTAATAGGGATATGGAAATTATAAC
This sequence comes from Candidatus Omnitrophota bacterium, assembly GCA_049642015.1. Classification (GTDB taxonomy): domain Bacteria; phylum Omnitrophota; class Gorgyraeia; order Tantalellales; family Tantalellaceae; genus JBAROI01. The sequence goes on from JBAROI010000054.1 coordinate 5,802, forward strand.
AATAGTTAATTTTAATAGGACAAAAAGGCAATTGTCAAGATAAGCGCAAGAAGAGGAGAAGCGATGGATAGCTCAATTTGTCAGGTAGAATCACAGGGCGAGGTTACGGTGCTGTCCATGAACCTGGATGACGTTGACGTTCACCAGGAGAGGGTCCTGATGAGGGATTTCTTCAAACTCGTGGACGAGGGCAGCAAGAACATAGTCATAGACCTTTCCCGGACAAGCCACATCGCTTCGGTCGGGATAGCCGTTTTAATATTCATGCTTAAAAGGACGAAAAAGAAAGATTGCAACCTTGCGATCTGCGGCGCCAGCGAAAAGATAAAGAACGTTTTGAAGACAACGAACGTCGACACCTTGTTTGAAGTGTACGATGACAGGGAAAAAGCCATAAGCCGGCTTACTTCCGCATAGAACGGGACTGATCATGGAAAGTAACATAATGCGCCTGATGGCATCCTATCTTCTTGCCGGGTTCCTTGTTTTTCTGCTTATACAGTTGAGGAGGGATCCGGAGCGAAGGCGCGCCCTTGGATTCAAGTCCCTTCTGGGTCGTTTCTTTCTGGCAGTGTTTATTTTTTACGCGTTTCCTTTGATCGCGTTCCTGTCATATCACTGTTTTAAAGTTGTAATTGTGCAAAAGTACACCACACATCAATTTAAGCTATACGCCATTTCGGTGTTGTTTAACGAGTTTAATGGATATTATTTGGCGATATGGAACTGGGTCAAGAATCAGCTTAGGCTGTGAGGGGGGGGAGGCATGAAGAAGACCGTTTTAGTAATGGTGGCGGTGATCGTCCTGGCGGTGCTGGTGTTTGTCGGCCGCGGATTATTATTCGGGAGGAATATTTACAAAGATGAAAATGTTGTTTTTGCGTATCCAGAGGGATGGCAGGGGAGCAGCAGGACAGATTTCATGTTTTATCCGCCCCAGATCGGAGTGGAAGAGGAGGGCATGAAAAGCCGCATCAGCTTAAGGGTGGACGACATGATGGCGAAAAACGCGGCAATAAACGTCACTCCTGAGAAGATCAAAAAAGGGCTCGCACAGCGCATCCCGGACGTAAGCTTCCTGGCTGAGACATCGACCACAGTATCCGGTAAGAAAGGATACCGTGTCGTGATCGGAGGCAGTTTCCGGAAAGTGCCCATCAAGGGAATAGGCATATTTGTCGCAAAAGGGGCGAAATTGTACTCGATAACGTACACCTCACCCATTGATTCCTTTGAGAAGGACCTGAAAGAATTTGATAAGTTCCTTAAATCGATAAAATTTTAAAATGAAAATAATAATAATCTCGACAGCTTTAATGTTATTTTACGTATTCATCGCGTTCATCGGCCTTTTCTTGTATACTAAGCCTTCCAGGGCGATCGAACTGCAGAAAAAGTTTTACGAAAAGATAAACTGGAGGATAGAGCCGGTATCGATGGAAAAGGAGATCCGCAATACCAGGATCATGGGGCTGATCTTGCTCATTGCGACCTTTGTGTCGATAATATTATCAGTCTTGAGTTGCGGGGCCTTTGCGGACGAGGACAGGAAGCTGCCAGAGAAGGGCGTGACGCAGATGGAGGACTTCGGAGGCGGGCAGTACATGACGGGCGGCGGCGAAATAGTGCAGATGGACGACCTGGGCGACGACGATTACCTGACGACAGACGGAGAATTGATACAGACGGAAGACATGGGCGGCGGGGACTACCTGACAAGCGAGGGAAAGATACTGCAAATAGAAGGCGAAGGAAAGGATTAGCGGCATGCCTGACGAAGAAAATATAATTTCGGATGAGCTGAAATTAAAATTACAGGAAGACGAGATCATAAAGTCGGTCAAGTCGTCCGGGGAATATCTTTATTACTGGAACATGCAAAAGATGACCCTGGCCCTTTTTTTACTTCTTCTCACAGCGAGTATTATCTGGAGCTGGTGGATCCTGCTCATCTCGTTCACCTTTCTCGGTGTTAATCTGTACGCGAACTTCAAAAGGATGAGGTTGCTGCTGGAGCATAGAACCGCAAGTCATTGATGCTAAAAAAATTCTCAATCCTAATTTTGATCTGCTCGATATCCTATCAATTTGCCTGGGCCGGCGAGGCGCAGGGCCCCGATGTTGTCACCATTCAGCTTAAAAATAAGGGAAAGGTCGAAGGTGTTATCGTCAAAGAGACGGAAGAAGGGATATTTGTGGATGTCGGTTTCGGGACCGTCGGCGTTTCAAAGAGCGAGATCGAAGAAATAGAGTATCCCGCGGGCGGCGAAAAAGGCGATATGGTGAGGACCTGGAGAATGCACCGGACCGAAACCATAAGAAATATAAAGAGAAGAAGAAGTGACGAAGAAGCGGTGGAGAGAAGAATAGAAGAAAGCATGAGGGCCAAGGAAAAGATCGCCGAAAAAGCAAGAAGGGAAGAAGGATACAGGGTAAAATTCGCGGACAGGTCCAGGATCCAGGTGGAAGCCGTTCTTAACGAAGAAGCCACGGCGACGCTCCTTGTTGATACCGGGGCTACCCTCGTGGTCATACCCCTTGAAGTTGCGGAACGCTTGACCGGCGTGGACCTGGATTCCGCGAGAAAAATAGAAACGAAACTTGCGGACGGGACGGTGAGGGAAAGCGTTCCCATAATGTTAAGATCTGTCGAAGTCGGTGATATGAAAGCCAGGAACGTAGAAGCTGCCGCAATGGATCTGCAGGGGAAAAGTGGCCTTCTGGGGATGTCTTTTTTGAGCCGGTTCCACATACACATGGATGCTGAAAATAAAGAGCTGGTGTTCAGGGAGAAGAAATAGAGCCATGGATAACGAACGGCGGAAAAAGCCCGAACTGGTAGCACCCGCAGGAGACTGGAGCTCGCTTTACAGCGCTTCCGAGGCCGGCGCTGATGCCGTGTATTTCGGCGTCAAGGGCCTTAACATGCGCGCGAGCGCGAGAAATTTTGATATTCTTGAAATAAGAAAAGTAATGGATTTTCTTCGCGGGGAAGGCAGGAAGGGATACCTGGCTTTGAACGTCCTTGTCTATGACCGCGAGATGGACCTGGCAAGAAAGATCCTGGACGCGGCCCGGGAGGCGGGAGTTGACGCCGTCATCGTCTGGGACATGGCGGCGCTTTCGATCGCGAAGGAACTCGGACTTTGCGCGCACCTTTCGACCCAGGCGAGTGTCGCCAACCTGCCGGCGCTGAAGGCGTATTCCTCCCTGGGTGTTGACCGGGTCGTATTGGCAAGAGAGTGCGCCTTAAAAGACATAGAAAATATGATACAGGGCCTCTCCCGGGAAAAAATAAAATGCAGGATCGAGACGTTCATCCACGGGGCGATGTGCGTAAGCGTTTCCGGCAGATGCTTTCTTTCCCATCATTCTTTTTTCAGGTCGGCGAACAGGGGCGATTGTATCCAGCCATGCAGGAGGGAATTCACCATTATTGATAAGGACAAGGAGTGCGGTTACGTGCTGGGGGAGGATTACGTATTAAGCGCGAAAGACCTGTGCACCGTAGGATTCATAGACAAACTGATAGAGGCCGGCATTCACGCCTTCAAGATCGAAGGAAGAATGCGTCCGCCGGAATACGTAAGTGTCGTTACTTCTGTCTACAGGGACGCTATAGATTCGTTTTTTGAAGGCGGTTTTGATGATGATAAGAAAGAGGAGCTTTTAAAAAGGCTCGGCCGGTCCTTTAACAGGGGCTTTACGAGCGGGTTCTATTTCGGCAGGCCCGATGATACCGGAGGAAGAGTAAGCAGGGAGTACGAAAAAGTCTACCTGGGAGAGGTCGTTAAGTTCTATAAAAAAGTAGGCGTTGCCGAGATAATGGTAAGGGGCGAGGCTTTGAACACGGGCCAGGAGATATTAGTTACAGGTAAAAAAACGCCTGCCAGCTTTGCCAGGGTGACGGAAATGCAGATAGAACACGAGGCGGTTGAATCGGCCGAAAAGGGACAGGCTGTAGGGGTTAAACTTCCGTTTGCGGTCCGTCGGGACGATAAAGTTTTTCTCTGGAAGTCAAGTGAGGCCCAAACTTAGCAAAGCTAAGTTTGGTGGCCGAACTTGACCCAGCCTTCTAAGCTGTTAATGGGCAGTAGTGATTTAAGAGAAAAGTTAACTGAAATACAAAAGGATTTTTGAAACTTACCAGCATAGAAGGCTGGGTTTAATTCGCAGACGGCCTAAAAGGCCTACAATTTATGTCGTCCATAGAGGACTCCATAAATTGTCTGCTCATTAAAAAAGGAGGTAAAGATGAAACTTAATGTGAAAGCTTTTGCTCTGGCGGGCGGCATCCTGTGGGGGGTAAGCATGTTTATTCTTACCTGGTGGATCATGATGTTCACGGGTAATACCGGCGACCCTACCATTGTCGGAAAGATGTATTATATAGGTTACAGCATAAGCCCGCTAGGAAGCCTGATAGGCGCGGTGTATGGATTTTTCGACGTCGGTTTCGCCTGTGCGGTCTTCGCGCTGTTATATAACAAGCTGGCAAAATAGCAGGTTTCATGAATAAAACTATCATATTGTTAGTTATGCTCGCGCTTTTCACGGTTTCCGGATGCGCGCCCGCAGGCGTCATTGTAGTTCATCTCAAGGGCGATGCGGAGATAGAGATCGCCAGAAACCAGGAACTTGAGGTCGAGCTGGAGGCGAATCCGACTACCGGGTACAGCTGGAGAGTGTCCGGCCTCGCGGATAGCAGCATTCTCCGGCAAAAGGGTGGATCACATTACGAAAGAAAATCAGATCTTATAGGCGGAGGCGGCATAGAGAAGTATCGTTTCGAGGCGTTAAGAGGAGGACGCGCGGATCTTGTTTTCGAGTATCAAAGGCCGTGGGAAGATAAAGAACCGGTAAAAAAATATACTCTGGGCGTGGTTGTCCGCTAGGTCATGCGGATTTGCTTTTTTACCTGTTACATGATATAAATATAACCATGATCGATCTACATACTCATTCAATACTTAGTGACGGAGAACTTATCCCCAGCGAGCTTGCCAGGCGCGCGCAGGTTAACGGCTGCCGGGCCATAGCCATCACGGATCACGCGGACCACTCGAATATAGAGATCGTGCTGTCAGGCCTTGTAAAAGTATCGAAGGTCTTGAATAAATACTGGGATATTTTCGTGATACCCGGTGTTGAGATCACCCACGTTCCGGTAGAAGCGATTCCGGACCTTGTCAGATTCGCGAGAAAGAAGGGTGCCGGGATCGTGGTAGGGCACGGCGAATCTCCCGTTGAGCCCGTGATACCCGGAACCAACGCCGCAAGCATAAAAGCCGGCGTGGATATATTGGCCCATCCGGGCTTTATTAGCGAGGAAGACGCCCGCCTGGCGGCAAGCAAGGGGGTATACCTGGAAATAACCTCGAGAAAAGGGCATTCCGAGGGGAATAAGCACGTTTTTGATGTTACCCAAAAGACCGGCGCAAATTTGGTTTTGTGCACGGATACCCATTCGCCGGAAGACATGCTCACGCCCCAGATCCAGCGCGAAATACTCGCCTCCCTGACGGCTTCAGATGAGGTTAAAAACGGTATTTTAGCCAATTCCGGGAAAATTTTAGAAGGCCTACGCTAAAATTTGATTCACCTAACAGGAAGAAAAATCTCCCTACTGCACTTGACACTTCCGATTTACATGATATACTTTCTGAAAATATGGTACTCTTGGCATATTTTGCGCAGGGGTAGATATGTTCTTTTACTTATAATTTTTAGGATGTACAGCCGAGGCAGTTTCAATTCCGGCAAAGAAAGGGGGGAGGAAATGCATATACAAAAATCCTGCCAGGAACTGTCAATATTGAAGGCGATACTAATATAGAAAAACCAAAAAAGTAAGCAATTCGCTTGCTTGTTTTAATATTTGTTTAGCTTAAAAAATTACCTTTATAAGGAGGTAAAATGAAGTTATTGAAAGTTTTTTGCGTTCTGGTGCTTGTGTTCGCGGTATCCGCGATCGCACATGCCGAAACGCAGAGCGTAAAAGTGAGCGGTGATATCACCCAGCGCGCTTTTGCGAGAGGTGATTATGACCTGGATGAAGGGGATCCGGAAGCCGCAAACGGCACCGAATCCAACGACTGGTCAACTTACCTGTTGAGCACGGTCGAAGTTCAGGTTGATGCTGACCTTACCGACAACGTATCCGGTGTTATCAGACTCATCAACCAGAGGGTATGGGGCGATGGTCTGTACCAGAGCAACCCCGCCGGCGGCGAACTGAGAGAGATCAGCCAGAACGGCGCAGTTGGTGTCAAGGCTGTTGCTCCCGGTTCAGCAGACGCGTTTGAGGTTGGGGTCGACCTGGCCTATATCGAACTGAAAGAGTTCCTATACTCTCCTCTTACACTGAGGATAGGTCGTCAGGACCTTTGGTTCGGTAAGGGCTTCATCATTGGCGCGAACCTGAACGATATCGCGGGAAGCATTTTCCCGACAGAGTACACTGCGGTCTCTTCATTTGACGCAGTCCGTGCGACGTTGGACTATGATCCCTGGACCATTGACGCTGTTTACGCGAAGATAAGCGAAAACGCCAGAAGGTCCGATGACGATATCAACCTCTGGGGCGTAAACGTCGGCTACGTTTTCGACGCTTACAACGCAGAAGCTGAAGCTTATTGGTGGTTCAAGGATGCCAGGAACCCGGGTGCGGGTGTTGGTAACTCCCTGAACAGCATCGATGGCAAATGCTCCAATGACGTTCACGTTATGGGTGGTCGCGGCAGCTTCGATCCGATCGAAGACTGGACGATCGCTGTAGAAGGTGCTTATCAGCTCGGCCGTTACATGGTGGCTTCTCAGGTGGATAGAAGAGAAAGAAGCGCCTGGGCGCTCGACGCGATGATCGAATGCCGCTACTGGCAGGATGATTTCGCGTGGAGACCCGTAATGGGCGTAGAATACGTCTTCTACTCCGGCAACGAGAACATGGGCAATCAGTTAGCTACGACCAGCGGCGACTGGAAGGGCTGGGACCCGATGTACAGAGGCAAGTTTGACACTGCCATCAGAGAGTTCCAGAACTCGTTTTATGCCACCGCGATGGCCAGCAGCCCGTCCTACACGAACCAGCATCAGCTGCTCGTTACTGGTGTTGTTGAGCCGACAGACAGCCTTACTTTCAAAGCGAAGTACGGCCACTTCTGGCTCGCTGAGGACTGGTCAAGCACCAACACTGACAAGAATGTCGGTGACGAAGTCGATCTACTCCTGACATGGGATTACACCGAGGACGTTCAGTTCAGTCTTCTGACTGCATGGTTCTTCCCGGGCGATCACTTCGACGGTGGACAGGATTCAGCAGCTACCGACATAGTCGGTTCTGTAAAGCTCAGCTTCTAAGTTAAATACATCTAGCTTAACAAAGCCCCGGCTCGCAAAACGAGCCGGGGCTTTTTTTATACCTGTCTAGAAGTATGTCATCCCGGGCGACTTCTGCGAAGCCCTTACTAGTTGACAGGCAAGCTGAAGGGCGAAGCAGAGGAGACCCGGGATCACATAAAAGTTTTATTTGATCCCGGATATTCGCCTTCGGCGAATTCCGGGATGACATATATTCACTTCGGTGAACCGGGATTTTTCTATGCGCTATACGCTAGTTATATATTGACTTTTGGGATTTAAACATTAGAATATATAATCAAAACAACATATCACACGTGAAATTTTCAAAAAACTTTATTATAACAATTTCTATTATTATCTTCGTAGCGCTGGCGCTGGCGGGTTTTATGATATGGAAGGCGAAAAGGCCGCCGCTGAAAGTCGGGCGCGAAGTAATCCGAGATTTCTCGTTTCCCGATGCTAAAAGCTTGAATGAATGGGAAGATAAGCTTTTGGCCCGCAGCCGCACTGATTACAGCGTGGCCGAAGAGGCGGGCAAGAGCTGCGTCAAGGCCCAAAGCGAAGATTCGGCATCAGCCCTTTTTTACCAGCGCAACCTTTTTTTCTTAAAGAGGCCCTTTGTAAGCTGGGACTGGAAGGTGGCGAAATTCCCGGAACGGCAGCAGCAAGAGAACCTTGATAAGAAAGAAGAGTTTGATTTCGGCGCTCAATTTTACGTTATATTCGCATCCAGGTTCTTTCTTAATACAAAGGCCATCCAGTATGTCTGGACCGAAAAGATGCCGGCGGGGACGGTCAGTAATAGCCCGTATACAAAAAATGTTAAGATCATGGTCCTTGAATCCGGGCCTTCTGAAGAGTGGAAACACGAAGAGCGGAACATAGAAGAGGATTTTAGAAATCTTTTTGGCAAGGAACTCAATAAGAACGTGGCCGCGGTAGCGCTTATGTCGGATTCTGACAGCACCGGGACCAGCGCTTTAGCTTATTTCAGCAATATTGTACTCGGCTATCTTGGAGTGGATTTGAGCAGGCGAAAGCGCTATGTAAAGAAAAAGCTTGTGCGGTCAAAGCGCTTCCCGTTTAGAAAGATAGAAGTTGAAGTAGCAGAAGAAGTGGAACCGGCAAAGAAAGTAGAGCCGGTAAAAGAAGTGGTGCCGGCAGAGGAAGTAGAGCCGGTAAAGGAAGTGGAGCCGGTAGAAGAAATAGCACCCGCAGAAGAAGCAGAACCGATAAAGGAAGAAAAGCCAATAGAAGAAGCAGAACCAGCAAAGGAATTGGAGCCAACAAAGGAATTGGAGCCAACAAAGGAGGAAAGCCATTAAGTACTTTAATAGAACCCTACAGACACACAATTTGTTTATCATTGTTCTTTCAATGATCATTCCCACGGCGTTTGTCGGCGGCTGCCTCTATTATTTTATTTTTACCGTCATGGCTAAACAGCTTGCGCTGCCCGATGTGATAGCGCTGAACCTCCTGCCGGTAATTCACAAGATCAACTACCTGCTCCTTTTGGGGCTTCCGGTCCTTTTTGTTGTGATGCTGGGATGGGCCGTTTTTTTGTCGTACAGGTTCATAGCGCCGCTGGAACGCCTCGAGGTGGACCTCGAAAAGATCGACAAAGGCGATTATTCCGCACGGCTGCAGATCAATAAAGACCACGATCTGAGCCCGATCGCGGACGTGATCAACGATCTTGTCGATAAACTGGAAAGGCAAAAAGGGTAAACAGGCGATGGGGATACACCAGACAGCTATCGTGGCAAAAAATACCGAGATCGATGATTCCGTGGAGATCGGGCCTAATGTCATAATAGAAGAAAAAGTAAGGATCGATCCTGGCGTTAGGATAATGGCCAACGCGTATATCCACAAAAATACGGAAATAGGCGAAGGCACCGTCATCCACCCCGGGGCCGTCATAGGGGGCGAGCCGCAGGATTATTCGTACAAGGGCGGGGAGACTTTCACCAGGATCGGGAAGAATAACATCATACGGGAATATGTCACCATTCACCGCGGCACCGAGGAGGGTTCGGCGACCGTGGTCGGTGACAATAATTTCCTGATGGTCCAATCCCACCTCGGCCATAATTGCAGAATAGAAAATGAAGTGACCATCGCCAACGGGGCGCTTTTGGCGGGACACGTTGAGGTTGAAAAGGGCGCCTTTATATCCGGCAATGTTGTCTTTCACCAGTTCTGCCGGGTGGGTCGCTACGCGATGATAGGGGGATTCACCGGGGTGAACAAGGATGTCCCGCCGTACATGCTGGTCAGGGGGCCTTCCGTTATAAGGGGTATCAACCTCGTGGGGCTCCGGCGCGCGGGGTTCAGCAGAGAAGTGATAAAAGAAATAAAAGAGGCGTATAGACTGCTGTTTACCGCGGGAAGAACGACCCGTGAGGCGGCCGAGAAGATCAGGGAGAACTTGAAGTCCGGCGAGATAGAGCATCTTGTCTCGTTTGTCGAAGCTTCTAAAAGGGGTATATGCAAGCTTAGGTATAGCAAGGAAGAATATTTTTAAATCAAGTGAGGGCCAAACTTAGCTTCGCTAAGTTTGGTGGCCGAACTTGACCCCACACCCAGAATTACCTGGGTGTGGGGTTTAATTCGCAGACGGCCTAACGGCCTACAATTTATGTCGTCCATAATGGACTCCATAAATTGTCTACTCATTAAAAAAAGGAGGAGAGGAATGGAAAAAAATGATTTAAACAAGCTGATTAAAAAATACGAGCCTGTCATGAAGAAGACCGGCGAGCAGCTCACGAAGGCAATGAAAAGCGCCGAGAAAGATGTTTCCAAAATGTATAAAATAGCCCAGACCCACGTAGAGATACAGATGAAGAATCTGCAGAAGGAAAAACTCTACTATGAATTGGGCAAATACGTTGCGGGAAAACTCAAAAAAGGGGAGATCGAGATCGCCGGCCTTGAAAAGTACAAAAAATCCCTAAGCAAGATCGAGTCCGAAGGGAAAATGATGAAAAGCAAATTATCCCGGATCGGAACAGGCAAGGGTAAGGAAAAATCTTCTAAGAAAAAATAACTTCAGGCCCTTTATATCAGGAATAAGCGGTTAGACCGCAGGAGAGAAAAATGACAAATAAGATCATTGCGATGACACTTTGCTTTATGCTGGCCGGCATGCCGGCTTTGTCTCATGCCGAAAAGAAAGCTTTTTGGGTGGAAAGGGATTATAAGACAAATAAGATCAAACGGCTTGTTTCCCAGCTTTACGATAAAAGCAAGCGGACCCAGGCAAAGAAAGACCTTTCAAATTACGGCCCGGATGTCCTTGAATATGTGATTCCCCTTCTTAATGACAAAGGCAACGAGTCTGTCCGCATTGCTGCGCTTTATATAATCGGGCAGGTCGGTGACAGCTCAGCGGAAGAGGTAGTGGTCGAGAAACTGAGGGACCCGAGCCGCAGGGTAAGAAAGGAAGCGGCTAAGGCATTGAGCGCTATGGGCATGAAAGATATACCGGTCGTGGCCTATAAAGAAAAGAAAAGCCTTTGGGTAAAAAGGGAGACCGGGGAAAACAAGACAAAACGGCTCGCTTTCCAGCTTTACGATAAGCGCAAAAGAATGGACGCGCAAAGAAATCTTGCGGCTTACGGCAAAGAAGCCACCAGCTATGTTGTGCCGCTCCTGGAGGATAAGAATAATGAGTTCGTCCGCATCGCTGCTTTGCGTATTATAGCCGACGTGAAGGATAGCTCGGTGGAAGACCAGGTAATAAGAAGGTTGCGCGACAGGGACACCAGGGTAAGGCAGGAAGCGGCCAGAACGCTGAGCGTAATAGGTACCCAGAAAGCCGTAGACCCCCTAAAAAGGCTCCTTAATGACCGCGACACGAACGTCAGGTTCAACGCGCTCATGGCGCTGACTAAAATAGCGCCGAAACAGGAAAAAGAGCTTTTCATAACCGCGCTTAATGATTATGATCCGCGTATCCGGATGGTCGCCATAATTGCTTTGGGAAAACTCAAGGCCCGCGATGCCGTGCCTTATCTTTCGCAGCTTGTCCAGGACTATGATCCCGCTGTCAGGATGCAGCTCGCGAAGGCGTTCGGGAGGATAGGCAGCAAAGAGTGTCTGCAGCCCCTGTTCTGGCTTATGGGGGACCCTGATCCCAATGTAAGCATTCTTGCCGTTGAAAACATAAGCAGGCTCAATATCCCCGAAGCCGAAACTCCGCTGATCGAGGCAGCATATAATCCCGATTCAAGGGTGGCCAGCATTGCCATATTGTCACTTGGAAGAAGGAACAGCCCGAAGGCGCTGGAGATCGCGAAAGAGAATCTGGATGATGAGCATATGTCAGTAAGGCTTGCCTGTATCGAAGTTATCGGGAGAAACGGAGACGAGGGAGACAGGCAGATGCTTGAGCCTCTTCTTGAAGCCGAATCATCCCAGGTAAGACAAAAGGCCAGAGAGGTCCTGCAGAGGTAAAAACAAGAGATGACAACGGATAACACGCCGTCAAGATCCAAGAGGTACTCAGCGGTAAAGACGCGTTTTTTTATTGCTGACCTTGTTCTGACGGTTGTAGCGCTTATGGTGTTTCAGCTATTCGTTTCCCGCGCCGTATCGCAGGCGGCCCTCAACTCGTTCAATTCCTTTTATCTCGCCTGCCTTGTCTACATGATGGTATTTTTGCTGTTCATGTATGTCGTGGGCTTCCCGCTTCATCTTGCGAGCTCTTTCTTTGTCGAGCGCCGTTACGGCCTGTCCGACCGGGGATTTCCGTCGTGGGCCCTGGATGAGATCAAATCCGTGGCGCTTTCTTCCGTTCTCTCGGTGATATGTATCCAGGTTTTTTATCTCGTCCTGCGCAATTTTCCGCATACGTGGTGGATAATCGTTTCGATACTCTGGATATTTTTTTCCATCGTTTTAAGCCGGCTTCTTCCCGTGCTGATCATCCCGATATTTTTCAAGTATATCCCGATCGAGAACAAGGAGCTTAAGGAAAGGATACTTGATTTGGCGCGCAGAGCGGGTGTATCACTGACGGACATATGTCAGATAGATCTCAGCACGAAGACGAAGAAGGCCAACGCGGCGCTTGTGGGGCTGGGCAGGACGCGAAAAGTCATCCTCGCGGATACTTTAACAAATGAATTTACAACGGAAGAGGTAGAGGCAGTCGTTGCCCATGAATTCGGCCATTTCAAGTACAAGCATATCTGGCAGCTTCTCGCTTTTTCGGGAGCGGTCACCCTGGCGGGTTTCTATATCCTTTCTCTTGTAGCCGAAAAGCTGGTGAACTTGACCGGCGCGTCCGGGCTCGATGACTTATACCTTTTTCCGGCACTTTTGCTTCTCATGATCTTTTTCGGGCTTGTTATCCTGCCCTGGCAAAACCTGTTTTCGCGCGTGCTGGAGCGCCAGGCGGACAGATTCACCCTGGATATTACGGCCGACGCCGGCACTTTCATATCGGTAATGAGAAAGCTGGCTTCGATGAATCTGGCGGACGTCGATCCGTCATGGTGGCGGAAGGTGTTTTTTTACGATCATCCCCCGATAGTAGAGCGCATAAAGATGGCGGAGCATGGCAAGCAGCAAGCGTAAGATAAGAAAGATATACGGTTCTTTAGATAAATATTTCGGAAACCTTGGATGGTGGCCGGCAGATTCGGCGTTTGAGGTGATAGTCGGTGCGGTTTTGACGCAGAATACGGCATGGACGAATGTCGAAAAAGCCATAACTGAGCTGAAGCGGAACGGGCTTTTGAACCCCGAAAAGATAGAGCGGATGAGCGACACGCGCCTTGCGCGCCTTATACGGTCTTCCGGATATCATCGCGTGAAAGCGGCGAGACTGAAAGCCGTGTGCCGTTTTTTACGGGACGAATGCGGGTCGAAATTGTCCAGGCTCAAGAAGGAAAACACGAGTAAACTCAGGCAGAAACTTTTGAGCGTTAACGGCGTAGGGCCCGAAACAGCGGATTCGATCCTGATATACGCATTAAATAAACCCGTCTTTGTTGTGGATGCTTATACCAGGCGGATATTCGCGCGGCACGGACTTGTCCGGGATGACGCCTCTTACGGTGAAGTTCAGTCTATAGTGCATGAGGATTTCCCCAGGGAATACAAAAAACTCAACCAGTTTCATGCCCTTTTGGTCGAAACCGGAAAAAGGTTTTGCAAAAAGAAGAAAGGGCTTTGTAGGGAGTGTCCGTTAAAAGAGATCAGTCGTTAGTTTTCAGAAAGGGGGGTGAAATGATTTTCGGGATTTTTGGAGGCAAAAAGAAGGAAGAGGTCCTTATAGGCGAAGTCGTGCATTTTTTTCCCAAGGTCAAGGCCGCAATTATAAAGGTAAACAAGGAGAAAGTGGCAATTGGGGACCGGATAAGGATCAAGGGTCATACGACGAATTTTGACCAAACGATCAAGTCCATGCAGATAGAACATGAGTTGGTGGAAAGTGTTAAGAAAGGCGAAGAGGTGGCGGTAAAAGTCGGAAAGAAAGTAAGAAGAGGGGATCAGGTTTTTTTACTTAAGTAAGGATCGGAATGGAAGAAACAAGGAAAATACGAGATATAGCGGCTGAAGTTGTGCGCGAAACGGGTAAAATCGCTTTCCAGAATATCGGGGAATTAAGAACAATAGAATACAAGAGTGCGCGGACTGACCTCGTGACCGATGTGGACAAACGGTGCGAAAGCATTATTATCGAACGGATAAGGAAAGAATACCCCGATCATGCGATACTGGCCGAGGAAAGCGGAGAGAAGCAGGGCCAAAGCGAATACGAGTGGGTGGTAGACCCGCTTGACGGTACGACAAATTACGCGCACAGATTTCCTGTTTTCTGCGTATCGATAGGGGTAAAGCGCGGCGATGAGGTAGAAGTCGGCGTTGTGTACGATCCTTCGCGGGATGAATTATTTGAAGCATGCCGGGGGAAGGGCGCTTTACTTAATGGCAGTCCTATCAAGGTTTCTTCTGCAGATGCCGTTCGAGATTCGCTCCTTGCGACAGGATTTGCGTATAACGTGGAAGGGAAGATAGCTAATCTGGATTACTTCAAGAGAATGCTCGAAAGCGCCCAGGCCGTGAGAAGGCTGGGATCAGCCGCAATAGACCTGTGTTACGTCGCTTGCGGCAGGCTTGACGGATTCTGGGAGCTGGGTCTAAACCCCTGGGACATGGCAGCGGCCCAGCTTATCGTGAAAGAAGCCGGAGGAATGGTCACGACGATGAAGGGCGGACAATTCGACATATCTAAAGATGATATACTCGCAAGTAACGGCAGGATCCATGAAGAAATGACGGACCTGTTTACCAACCTGTAAAAAAAATCTCCCAAAAAGTTAGCCCAATTAAAGTCCAAGAATATTACATATTTCCTAAAAATAAGCGAATTTAAACACGAAGTTAGGATATAAAAAAGCCAGTTGACTATTGTTCTTATTTATCATATAATGGTAAGCGAGAAAAAAGTTAGTATGCTTGGCATTACTTTGGGAGAAAAACGATGAAATACAGAACGTTGATTGAGCTTATATGCGATGCGGCAAACAGGGAAGACGCGCTCCACACTGTAGGCGAGTATCTGCGCGGTGAAGTAGAATCAGGCGTTGATATGAGATTCAGGACCATTATGCTTGTCACGCACAAGATCCAGAAATACGGCGTGATGGGCCTTCTGGTCATGTTCTTCCTGTCTACGATCTTTCTTGGAGTAGCCACGAAAGAGAAGAACAAAAACCTTAGACACATCTCTAGTCTGATCTCAGGCAACACCTATACGATCCAGCCTGTCCTGAAAACCACTTGTAAAAACGGCTTTAAGAAAGCGTGGGAAAAGAAAAAGGACGAAGCAATTCTTGAATATATAAAGAAGTAAAAGCTGCTCGGCAAAATTTGGATAAGAGAAGGGGTGGTAAAGCCCCTTCTTTTTTTGTCTACTATCTGGTAAAACCCTTTCCGGTTAGGTATAATTAACGCGTATAAAGGATAGGGGGAATATGGCCAGAAAAGGCGAAAAATCAAAAGCGGCCGGAAAGCTGAAGATACTTGTAGTTGACGACCAGATAGGCATATCTTCTTTTTTATTTGATTTCTTTAGCAAAAAAGGTTACGACGTCTTGCAGGCGAGAAACGCCAAAAAGGCGATAAAATTAGTGGAAAAGGAAAAACCACCCATCGTCCTCCTGGACATACGGCTGGGCTGGGGAAAGAACGGAGTCGACGTGCTTAAGGAAATAAAGGAACTTGAGCCCAAGACAAAAGTCATTATGATGACGGGAGTGAAAGACGAAGAGATCATGAACAGGACCAGAGATCTCGGAGCTGACGATTATATTACAAAACCGTTCAGCCTATCGTACCTTGAAAAGGTCGTGGCGCTTAAGATATTGAAGCTTCAGATCGAGAGTATAGGCGAAAGCGAGGTGTAGAGGTTTGGCAGGCAAAAAGATGTTCGGAGGACGCATTATTCGCCTTTTTGCGGGAAAGAAAACCCTCCCCAACGGCAAGAAGGCTTATATCGAAGAGGTGGACCACCCCGGGGCGGCGCTCATTGTCCCGTTTGCTTCAGGCAAGATGGTTTTTGTCAGGCAGTATCGCGCAGTGATCGATAAGTATATCTGGGAGCTGCCAGCGGGCATAATCGACCGGGGAGAGACCCCTTACGCCTGCGCCAAAAGAGAGATCGCGGAGGAAACGGGCTACAGCGTGCGGAATCTTAGAAGAATAGGGGTCATATACACCTCGCCCGGTTTCTGCAATGAAAAAATTCATATATTCAGGGCTGATTGCGGGGCCAGAAAAGCGCCGGCTACGGAAGAACACGAGCTCTTAAGGGTCAGGCATTTCAGCAAAAAAGAGGTCGTCAGCCTGTTCAGGAGCGGCAAGATAACCGATTCAAAAACCATCGCGGCCCTGGCATTTGCGCGAGTTTTGTGAAAGACTTGACAATTCATATTATATGGGATATACTCCAAGCAAAAGATTAAAGGGGGGAAAATGAAAAGGTTTGTAACGTTTTTTATTATAGTCGCTGTCCTTTTTTGCGCGGTTAATGTTGGCGCGTTTGCATCTACAAACAAGCCCTTGAAAAATCTCGGTCAGGGATTAGACGACATACTTTACGGACAGCTTGAGGTTCCGGACAGCATCGACGAAACAGGAACAAAAGGGACGCCGGCGTACCCGGACTGCACAAGTAAGACCAACGATGATGTGGGAAGAGGTATAGCCAGATTTGTAGGAGGACTCTGGCGCATAGCGACCTTTTGGTACCCGGAAGAAGATTAATTAGAATACTGGATCAATAAAAAAGCCCGTCTTATATGTAAGACGGGCTTTGTGTTTTTGCGGCCTATAGTTTATAGCTTATAGCTGTTATACTTAATAACATCATTCCGCTGTTTTAGATTCTTTTCCGGAAGTTCCGTTTCCGCGGGATACCCCAGGGTAATAACCAGTTCGATCTTCTTGAAGCGGGGAACGCGCAGTATCTTTTTTATTTTCCTTTCATTGAACCAGCCCAATATACATGACCCGATACCAAGTTCCTGGGCCTGCAGAACCAGGTGCGCGCAGGCAATACCTATATCGGTATCCCGGAAATCGATGTTTCTTAGTTTTCCGCCGATCCACGCGGCAAATTTTTGTTTTTCTGAAACGATAGCGATGAACGCCCGTGCGTCACGCGTGAAGGAATTCAGATTGCCCGGTCCGTAAGCGGCGGCCCTTGCGACGAGGTCCCTTTTTTCGGGATCGTCGATTATGACGAAACTCCACGGCTGTGCATTACAGGCGGAAGGGGCGTGCCTCGCTGCTTCCACGCAGAGTTCAAGATCCTTCCGTTCAATGTTTTTGTCGGTATACGCTCGGACGCTTCGCCGCGATTTCGCAAGATCCAGAAATAACATGACTCCTCCTTCTGAGGCTGGCTATTTTGTATCATTTTGATTATAATATAGTTGATGCGCAAAGTTCAATATATAATTATGATAATAGTTATTATGCTCGGGGCCGCGGGATGCGCCAATATTGGCACGATAAGGCCCCTGGTACAAGTTGGGGATATCTCCGGAGAAAAGGTTGCCGCTTCGATGTCGGTCAAACCCCGGTTCCTTTCCCGCAAAAAGTTCACCTACTTAATGGCGTGGAACAGTATTCCTATCGGCAGCATTGTCGCCGAAGTGGGCGAGGTAAGGAAATACCGCGGGCGCGATGTGTACATAGTAACGCTTGTGACCCGCTCCAACAAGTTTCTTTCCAAGATATACAACGTGGAGGATACGTATACTTCGTACGTCGATGCGGAAACCATGACCAGCCGCAGGTATGAGGCTGACCGGAAGGAAGGGAACTATCGCAAGCACGTCATTGTAGAATATGATTTCGGAAAAAACGAAGCCATTTATACGAATCTTACCGACGGTTCCGTTAAACGGTGCAAGATCGAAAAGAACGTCCAGGACCCCTTGAGCGCAATGTGCTATTTCATGGCGCTTCCGGTCAGCCTGGACGACAAGATCAGCATGACCGTGAACCTGAACGAGAAAAATTACAAGCTGTACGGACAGGTTGAAAGCGTGGATGTCGTGAAGTTGCCGGTTCTTGGATCGTTCCCCGCTTTCAGGATCAGGCCATACGCCGTCTTGGGGAATGAACGCGTGAAAAAAGGCAGGGGATGGATGTATTTTATGGCGGACGAAAAGCGGTACCCCCTTTACGGAGTTGTGTGGATACCTTTCGGCAGGGTGACTTCCACGCTTTCCGGGGTCGAGGACATTTAGGAAGAAGATGAGAAAAGATAAGCTGGCTATACTGTTGACCTTGCTTCTGGCTACGCCCTTTCTGACAGGCGGGGTAATGACGCTGAACCCGGCTACGGAAGAAGAGGAACTGATATTTATACCTGCTGCCAAGGAAAGGAACATGGGCAGAAACATCAATAAACAGGTGCACGAACACTTCAAGATCCCGGTAGATCCGCTTGTGCAGAAACGCATAGACCAGATCGGCGAAAAACTTGCCGGAGGGACGGACAGAAGAGACATAGTATACCACTTCACGGCATTGAGCGATGAAAAAGAGGACAATTACAACGCTTTCGCCGCTCCGGGAGGATATATTTATATATTTGACGATCTTGTCGAGACGATGGAAACGGACGACAAGATCGCCGCGGTTCTGGCCCATGAGATGGGGCACATCGAGGCAAAGCATTCGATCAAGCGCCTTCAGGGCTCCCTCGGCACTACGCTGCTGCTGATCCTCGGCAGCCAGATGAGGACGGAGAAAGGCGACTTCGCCGCGGCAAACAAGGCGATCGGCCAGTTGATGATGGCGTATTCCCGTCACGACGAACGCCAGGCTGACGAACTTTCCGTTAGATACATGGAAAGAGCGGAGTTTGATCCGGACGGAGCCGTGCAGGCGCTTAAAACACTTAAAAAATTGCGTAAGAAGGCGCCGCTTATGAGGCATTCCTTTTACAGGAGCCACCCGTATCTTTCGGAACGCATCGCGCACCTTAAGAACATTATCAGGGGATACACGGATTTTGAATCGTACATAAACATAATGCCCGAAAAGGAGAAATTATGAAGAGAATAGCCATAGTTTATTATTCGAGGACGGGGAACACTGAGAAGATGGCCCGTCTTGTGGAGGAAGGGGTAAAATCAGAATCCGGCGTGCGGGCTGAAGTGAAGAAAGTCGAGGATTTCCCGGCCGCGGAAGCCCTGAAATACGACGGACTGATCATCGGCTCCCCCACGTATTACGGGTCCATGTCCTCCGAAATAAAGAAATTCCTGGACGAGACGGTCGAGCACCACGGGAAGCTGTCCGGAAAAGTAGGCGCTGCTTTCAGTTCTGCCGCGAACGTGGGCGGCGGTAACGAGACCACGGTCCTGTCTGTCCTGAACGCGTTCTTGATCCATGGGATGATCGTCCAGGGGGACCACCGGGGTGACCATTATGGACCGGTTTCGATAGGCTCACCCGACGCGCGTGTTAAAAAACAGTGCCACGCCCTCGGTAAGAAAGTGGCTGTGCTTGTGAAAATGCTTTGAATTTCAGGATATTACAGTTATACTATAATATTATTTAAAGAGAGGAGCCAGGGTTGAGCAAGACATTTGTCCTTGATACCAACGTTATTTTACATAATCCCAACTCGCTTGTGTCTTTCGCGGACAATACCGTTCTTCTTCCGATCGAAGTACTGGAAGAGCTGGACAGGTTCAAAAAGGGCCACGACGAAAAAGGACGCAACGCGAGAATAGCGATACGGATGCTGGATGAGTTCCGCCAAAAGGGAGAGCCGGGAAAGGGATACCCGCTCGAAAACGGGGGAACGCTAAAGATCGCAACGGGCACGGATTACAGCGTCATCGCGGACCTTGGACTGTCAAAAAGCGTGGCTGATAACAGGATTTTGATCACGGCCTATGTCTTAATGGAGAAAGGGGAACGCGTTGTTTTTGTCTCCAAAGACATAAATACCAGGGTAAAGGCGGATGCCCTGGGCATTCCCTGCATGGATTTCGAAAAGCAGAAGGTTGATTTCGAGCACTTCTACACCGGCTGGCGGACTGTTGAAATGTCAAGGGAAGAGATCGACTCCTTTTACTCCAAGAAAGAATATAAGGTAGAAGCGGGCCGGTTTTGCCCCAATGAGTTCGCTTTTATGGTGGACAAGGCTGAACCAAAGCACACTGCGATCGGCAGATATAAAGAAGAGTTCGGAATACTGATGCCCCTTATCTTTAACAAGATGCACATTATGTCTATACGGCCCCGCAACAAGGAACAGGCCATGGCGATGGAGCTGCTTTTGAATGATGACATACACCTGATCACGCTTGTCGGATCCGCGGGTACCGGAAAAACCCTGCTGGCGATCGCGGCAGGCCTGCAGAAAGTCGTAAAGGACAAATCCTACAACGGCCTTTTGATCTCGCGTCCGGTTATGCCTTTGGGGAAAGATATCGGATATCTTCCGGGGTCCAAGGAAGAAAAGCTGGAGAGTTGGATGGGGCCCATATTTGACAATATGGAATATATATTCAACGTCGAGAAGGGCGAAAAAGAGGCAAAAGGAAAGACAAAGAACCTGATCGACAAATATATCCAGGAAGGCGTCATCGAACTGGAAGCCATGACCTTTATGAGGGGCAGGAGCATTCCGAACCAGTTCATTATTATCGATGAGGCGCAGAACCTTACGCCGCACGAGGTAAAAACCGTTATCAGCCGTGCCGGGAACAAGACTAAAATGGTGCTTACGGGAGACCCTTACCAGATCGACAACCCGTATCTTGATTCTTCAAGTAACGGGCTTACGTATTGCGCGGAGAAAATGAAAGGCCAGAAGATGTTCGGGCATATCATGCTGACGAAAAGCGAAAGGAGCTCGCTGGCTTCTCTTGCGGCGGAACTTCTGTAGCGGCTGGCGCTGGCGCCTGGGGGATAAGATATGGAAAGAGTGGTGAGGGCCGGAAGGCCGAAGAAAAAGAGGGTTGTCCACAGGAAACCCGAAAGTTTTAAATTCAGTCCCAGGGGAAAACGCGGCAAGCCTGACAGCGTTCTCCTGACGCTGGAAGAATTCGAGGCGATACGCCTGGCGGATTGCCAGTCGAAAAAACATTCCGATGCTGCTGATTCGATGAACATATCCCGTCAGACGTTTGAGAGGATACTTAAGTCCGCCCGCAAGACCGTATCAGACGCTATCGTTAACGGGAAAGCGATAAAAATATGGGGTGGGGCGTATGATTTCGGGAACATGGAATTATAAAGGAGGGACCATGCTGAAAAGATCGTTGATCGTTGTAGTGTTTCTTAGTTTAGTACTCTTGAACGTGGGAGATGCGCTGGCGGTAAGTGCATCCAAGCTTGACCTGAGAATAAAAGAAGCGCGCGAGGTTTTGGAAGAGATGCAGGAAATGCCGGACCAATCCATACCTAAAGACCTGATAGAAAATTGCGCGGGCATTGCTATATTTCCTTCGGTCATAAAGGGCGGTTTTATTATAGGCGGACAGTACGGACAAGGCGTGCTGCTGAACAAGGACAAAAAGACGGGCAAATGGAGCCCTCCGGTTTTTGTTTCGATAGGCGGCGCGAGTTTTGGTTTTCAAATAGGCGGACGCGCGTCGGACATGATCCTCGTTATCGGCGGCAGAAGAAGTGTTGAAAGCCTTTCGCACAGCAACGTGACCCTGGGAGGGGACGCTTCAGTGGCTGCGGGTCCGGTCGGCAGGGACGCGTCCGTTGATACCGACGTGCTCTTGAAGGCGGGGATACTTTCATACTCCAGGAGCAGGGGCTTGTTTGCCGGGATCAGTCTTAAAGGCGCCATTGTAGGGCCAATGAAAAATCTTAATGAAAAATATTACGGAAAAGGCACTACCGCTGACGACATACTTTTTTCAGGCAAAGTAAAGCCGACTAAAGCGGGACGGGAGCTTATAGGCTTTTTGAATAAGTATTAACAGGACGGATCATGCAGATAAATATACGCTACCTGAAGGAAAAGGATATTTTTGAGATCCAGATCGTGGACAAGAAACTCCGTTCACATTTTATTCTCAAAAGGCCCGAGCTTAACAACCTGAGGACCATGCTGGAAAAGGCGCTCCTGCAGAGCAAAAGCAAGGATAAGGGTAAAAGTAAGGATTAAAATGAGGAAAGTGGCCCTGATTTTAACGTGTGTGTTTCTTTCCTGCGCGGTTACTGTGAGTACCGCGGCGGAGAGGAAAAAGGCGCAGTCTAAAAAGGTCAAGTACGTTAAGTCCAAGTATGGTGTGAAAGCCCTTATCGAACTCGGCAAGAGCATGGGAGACATGGCCGAGGAGCTGAAACAGGACACAAAGAATTACAGGAAGGTCACCAAGGCGATAGACCACGAGACGATAAAAAAGGGAGAAAGCGCATCCAAAGTCGAAAAGGCTTTCGGGGAGCCCGTGATCATTCTCTCCAATGAGAAGGAAAAGGTCACGAAGTGGATCTATAAACCCGGCAATGTTACTTTTTTCGAAAATAAGAAAGTTTATCTGATCTTTGATGAAGACAACAAACTTGCCGACTGGATAACTATGAACGGAAAGGGGCAATAATGGGCGGTAAAAAAATACCTTTGACCCGCGAAGGACATGATAAGCTGGTCAAAGAACTGGAATATATGAGAGGCGAAAAGAGGCGCCAGATATCTAAAGATATAGGTGAAGCCAGAGAGAAAGGGGATCTAAGCGAGAACGCCGAGTATGACGCCGCTAAAGAGGCCCAGGCCCACAATGAAAAGAGGATCGCCGAACTCGAAGAGAAATTAAGCAGGGCCAACTTGATCGAGGAAAAGGATATTACCCTGGATAAAGTTGCGCTGGGTACGACAGTAAAGGTCAAAGACAAGGCTTCCGGAGAAGAGTTCAGCTACATGCTTGTATCTGAAGAGGAGTCTGATTTTGAAGCAAATAAGATATCCGCCTCTTCTCCTGTCGGGAAAGCCCTTATGAGCAAGAAAGAGGGCGATGTCGTGGAGATAAGCGTTCCGGCAGGCACGCTTCAATACGAGATCCTGGAAATCACCCTGGAGTAAAAATATGTGGAAAAAGATAATAATAGCTTTATTAGTTGCAATGATCGTGTACTCGTTTCTCCCGCTCATTCCATTCTGGTTTATGGAGGGGGCGGAAAAAAGCGACAATAACGAAGCGAATGTCGAAAGGCTTAAAGACAATAAGGGAGTTTATTATTCTTTTATCGTCTTCGGCGATAACCATTCAGGGCTTATTTTTAACGACGCGGCTACGCTCAAGCTCATATGGCACATGAACAGGGAGGACAGGTTCAGGAAAGTCCCGATAGATTTCGTCCTGAACGTGGGAGATGTTTCGCTTGACGGGGCACGTTCCCATTTTCGCGCGTTTAAAAAGATGCAAAAGCTCATTAAGTGGCCCGTGATCACCGCTATAGGCAATCACGACGACCGCGGGCTTTTTGGGGAATTTTGCGGAAAAAAGGAATTTGCTTTTGCGGACCGCAACTCGTATTTTATCGTCCTGGACAACGAAGTGGGAGAACTTACCGGGCCGCAGCTTGAATGGCTTGAAGGAAAACTGAAAGAAGGACAGGGGTTCGGCCACATATTTATAGCGATGCATAAACCCCCCTTCGATCCGTACCAGCAAGAGTGGTACAACATGGACTCAAAGCCCTGGGCTTACCGGTTCAGGAAGCTTTGCGCCGAATACGGGGTAGACATGGTCTTTTCCGGCCATAAACACATGTTTAAGAGCGAAAAGTTTGACGGCGTCGAAAATATCGTGACCGGCGGCGGTGGAATGCTTATAGAGATCCCGGAACAAGACGGCGGTTATCTCCATTACGTGAGAGTAATGGTCAATAACGATTATGTGACATATGAGGTAAGAAAAATATCACCTCCTCTCTGGGAATATTTGACTTATTACTTCTGGAAAGAAGCTGTTTACTGGGTCCGCAACTTTTACGGATCGGGTTACATTTTCGGGAGAAACACGAAGATCCAGCCCCTCCGGGTATCAGAGGTCAACGACAAGGAATACTGGTTTAAGAAGTAACCAGGTTTAAGGGTTTCGAATTAAAGTGGCGGTAGATGGAGCCAGGGCTAATAGCCCTGGCTTTTTTATTAAAAAAGTATTGACAGAGCGCTAAAACCTGATATAATCCTAATTGTCGATAGGGAATTAGGAGAATATATGCTTATTGGGAAAAAGGGTTATTACTATATAAAAATTCTGCTCTTCTTTGCCTATAGCGGAGAAACTTCTTTTTCTATTAAGGAAATATCCGAAAGATTAGGTATATCGGAGAAGGTTATGGAGCAGGTTCTTTTGACGCTTAAAAATGCTGGTTTTTTGACAAGCAAAAGGGGGCCGCACGGGGGCTATAGTCTCGCCCAGGACCCTTCGGAATTGACCATAATAGATATTCTTGAGAAAACCGGGCAAAGAATAGATATTCTTCCTCCCGACATCAGGGGAAAAGTGAACGCGATTGATGATGTGCTGTTAGAGGCGGGGGAAGTGGCCAAGAACGAGATCCATAAGGGTCTCAAGAAACTTAAAATAAAGAATTTAAGAAAGAAGATGGGTGAAAAAGTAACGGAAACTGGATTTAATTATGTGATTTAACTATGGAGGTAGAAAATGACTAAGATCGACGCAAAATTAAAAGCTGAAACACTTGCGCTTCACGGAGGGCAGGAAGCTGATCCGACCACTGGAGCGCGCGCAGTGCCGATTTACCAAACGACTTCTTACCAGTTTAAGAGCACCGAGCACGCCGCGAACCTTTTCGGGCTTAAAGAATTCGGTAATATATATACCCGCTTAATGAATCCTACGAATGATGTGCTCGAAAAGAGAATGGCGGCGCTTGACGGCGGCGTTGGCGCACTTGCTACTGCGAGCGGACAGGCCGCAATTACTCTTGCGTTATTGAATATCGCTAAAGCAGGAGACGAAATAGTTTCCGCAGACAATCTTTACGGGGGAACGTATACTCTTTTCCGTTACACTTTTAAGAAGCTGGGAATAGATGTAAAATTCGTTTCGTCAGAGGATCTGGAGGCGTTTAAAAAAGCCATAACGCCGAAAACAAAAGCGATTTATGCTGAGTCCATTGGAAACCCAAAACTCAACGTGACGGATCTGGAGGCGCTGGCGAAAATAGCGCATGAAAATGGGATCCCGCTGGTTCTGGACAACACCGTTTCTCCGTATTTGCTCAGGCCGATAGATCACGGTGTGGATATTGTAGTGTACTCGGCGACAAAATTCATAGGCGGACACGGAACTTCCATAGGCGGCGTGATCGTCGATTCAGGGAAATTTGACTGGACGAACGGCAAGTTCCCCCTTATCGCCGAGCCAGACCCGAGTTATCACGGTATAAACTTTGTTGAGGCGCTAAAGCCTCTCGGGAATATTGCCTACATCATAAAAGCAAGAGTGACTCTCTTAAGAGACCTCGGGCCGGCAATGTCGCCGTTTAACGCCTTTTTGTTCCTGCAGGGGCTTGAGACGCTTCACTTGAGGATGCCGAGGCATTCTGAGAACGCCTTGAAAGTTGCTGAACATCTTGAAAAGCATCCAAAGGTAACCTGGGTCAATTACCCGGGACTTGCTTCCAGCCCTGAAAAAACGAAAGTGGATAAATATCTCTCGAAAGGGGCCGGTGCCATCGTGGGATTCGGCGTCAAAGGCGGGGTCGAGGCAGGTAAGAAGTTCATCGACTCACTTGAACTGATATCACATCTTGCGAATATCGGTGACGCCAAAACGCTCGCTATTCATCCGTCAAGCACTACGCATCAGCAGCTTTCCCGCGAAGAACAGGAAGCGACCGGAGTTACGGAGGATTATATCCGCTTATCGGTAGGAATCGAAAACATCGAGGACATAATCGAGGATATTGACCAGGCATTAAAGAAGGCATAAGTCAGGTGAGGCTATTACTTATGGTGCAGAGCGCCATAAGTAATAAAGCCGAACTTGACCCCACACCCAGAATTACCTGGGTGCGGGGTTTAATTCGACCGAATAGTTTACGTGCACGTTGTGCACGTAAACTATGGTCTCATTAAAGGAGGGGAGTCATGAAAATATACGATGATATCACAAAAACTATCGGGAATACGCCTCTTGTTAGGATCAAAAGGGTAAGCGAAGGTCTTCCGGGCAACATCATAGCCAAGCTGGAGTTTTTCAACCCCCTTTCCAGCGTGAAGGACCGTATCGCTATATCCATGATCGAAGCGGCGGAGAAGGCGGGAAAACTAAAGAAGGACTCGATCGTTATCGAGCCCACAAGCGGCAATACCGGCATAGGTCTTGCTTTTGTCTGTGCCGCGAAAGGATACAAGCTGATCCTGACCATGCCTGACACAATGAGCGTAGAGAGAAGGGTCCTTTTGAAGATAATGGGCGCGGATCTTGTTCTTACGCCCGGTGAAAAAGGCATGAAAGGGGCAGTTGAGAAAGCCGAGGAGCTGGTCAAGTCCACGCCGAATGCGGTCATGCCGCAGCAGTTCGAGAACGAAGCCAACCCGGAAATTCACCGGAAGACCACAGCGCAGGAAATATGGGACGATACCGACGGAAATATCGATATATTCATTTCCGGGATAGGAACAGGCGGGACCATTACGGGTGTTGGTGACGTGCTGAAGAAGAAAAAACCCGACGTTAAGATCGTGGGCGTGGAGCCCGAATCTTCAGCCGTGCTCTCGGGAGGAGAACCCGGCCCCCACAAGATACAGGGTATCGGAGCAGGTTTCATCCCAAAGGTCTTGAAAAAAGAGTTGATAGATGAGATAATAACGGTTTCTGACGACGAATCCGGAGAGTATGCCCGCAGGATCGCCAGGGAAGAGGGCATGCTTGTAGGGATATCGTCGGGTGCCGCCATGGCCGCGGCTGTCAAGGTCGCCTCAAGGGAGGAGAACAAAGGAAAAAACATCGTTGTAGTTTTTCCTGACACCGGCGAAAGATACCTGAGCACGTGGCTTTTTAAAGATTTTATGGATTAATTATGGCAGATAAAAAAACTAAAAAATACGTTGAAACGAAATATTTCAACCTGCCAAAGGGGCAGGATTTTGCCCTTGAGAGCGGGGCGAAACTTAAGGGCCTCAAGATAGCTTATGAAGCGTACGGCGAGCTGAACAGCAAGAAAAGTAACGCTGTCCTGATCTGCCATGCGCTTTCAGGCGACGCTCACGCGGCCTTCTATCATCGCGGCGAGACAAAGCCCGGATGGTGGGACGACATGATCGGTCCGGGCAAGGCTTTTGATACGGACAAGTATTACGTGATCTCGTCCAACATAATAGGCGGATGCAAAGGTTCCAGCGGGCCAAATTCCATAAATCCGGATACAGGCAAGCCCTACGGTTTAAGTTTCCCGATAGTTTCTATAAAGGACATGGTAAACGCCCAGAAAGTACTTATAGATTCCCTGGGCATAAAAAAACTCCTTTCGGTATGCGGGGGTTCAATGGGGGGAATGCAGGCATTGCAATGGGCCGTAAGTTATCCTGAAAGCGTGATCTCGTGCATCCCCGTAGCAACTTCTTTCAAGCATTCGGCCCAGCAGATAGCTTTTGACGAGGTCGGCAGACAGGCCATTATGGCGGATCCCGCGTGGTGCGAAGGTGATTATTACGATAAAAAGACGCACCCCTCGGCAGGACTTGCGGTTGCCAGGATGATCGGGCACATCACCTATATGAGCAACGATTCGATGGAGGAAAAGTTCGGCAGGACCCTGAAAAAGAAGGAACTGGGGTATGAGTTTTCCACCGAATTCGAAGTGGAAGGGTATCTCAGGTACAGGGGCGACAACTTTGTTAAACGGTTCGACGCTAACTCGTACCTGTACATCACAAAAGCCATGGATTATTTTGACCTCCACAAGGACAAGAAGCTGTCCCAGGTTTTCAGCAAGGTGAAGTTGCGTTTTCTCGTTATCGCGTTCAGCTCTGACTGGCTTTATCCTCCGCACCAGTCAAAGGAGGTCGTAAAAGCCCTTAAGATGAACGGCATCGATGTGACGTATTGCGAAATAAGCACTGATTACGGCCACGACGCGTTTCTGATAGAGTTTGACGAGGAAACCAAACTGGTAAAGCATTTTCTGGACAAGACGTTTAAAAAGGCGGACAAGTAAACCATGATAAGCGTTAAAAAGGAAGAGTTGAGACTGGACCACAAAGTCATAGGCGACCTCATCGAGCTCGGTTCCATGGTCCTCGACCTGGGTTGCGGCGACGGAGACCTCCTTGAATATCTGGTCGTCAATAAGGACGTTAAAGGGAGCGGCGTGGAGATAAACGAGGAAGCTATCTACAGGTGCGTCGAAAAAGGCCTGAGTGTGTCCCACGGCGATATAGATTCAGGACTTACGGAATATCCGGACAAGCTGTTCGATTACGTGATCTTCAACCAGACCATGCAGCAGGTCCATAACCCTAAAGACGCCATTCAGGAAGCTTTGAGGATAGGCAAAAAGGCAATCATAGGTTTTCCCAACTTTTGCTATATCAGCGCCAGGCTGCAGCTGTTTTTTGCGGGACACGTGCCCATAACCCCGTCGCTGCCATACAGGTGGTACGATACGCCTAACTTGCATTTTTTAAGCATCAAGGATTTTAAGGTGTTCTGCGCGGAACAGAACTTTACCGTTGAAAAGGTATTTTTTCTGACCGAAAAAAGAATGGTCAGATTCATGCCGAATCTGTTCGCGCTCAACGCTATATTTCAGATATCCGGGAAATAACCCCGGCCCCCGAAACATGGATGCCTTTCAGGAGCATTATAAAAGCTTGAACACCGAACAGAAGGAGGCCGTAGACGCGATCGACGGCCCGCTTCTTGTGCTTGCCGGTCCCGGCACGGGAAAAACGCAGCTTCTCTCGATCCGCGCTTCTAACATTATCCACCAGGAGGAGGCCCTTCCGGAGAACATCCTCATTCTCACGTTCACGAACGCGGCTGCCAGGGCCATGCGCGAGCGTCTTGCCGGGATCATCGGCCATGACGGATATAACGTTGAAGTCGAGACGTTCCACAGTTTCGCCAATTCCATAGTGCTCGAATCAGAGGGGGCGATCAAATACGTAAAGGACAAGATCGAGATAGGCGAGATCGAAAAGGTGCGCGCCCTGGAATACATTCTGGATAATGTCAAAGGGGTCGAACCTTTAAGGCCTTTCGGCGCGCCGTATATCCACCGCAGGGAGATAGAGAAAAGGATAAGCGAAATGAAGCGCGAAGGCATTATGCCCGGAGAGTTTAAAAAAGAACTCAAAGATGTGCGGCCGGACGGTATCAACCTTGAAGAAAAACACATTTCACGCTTAAAGGCCCTCGCGAACATATACGAAGATTATGAAAAACTCAAGGACGAAAAAGCGACTTTGCTTTTCGACGAAAGAGGTCGTATAGACTACGACGATATGATACTCATAGCCCTGGAGGCGCTTAAGAACGACAAGGAACTACGGGAAGCGTTCAGGGAGCAATACAAATACATCATGGTAGACGAATACCAGGACACCAACGGGGCGCAGCTGGAGCTTTTGTTCACCATCCTTGATCCGGATTCGCAGAATGTATGCTGTGTCGGAGATGACGATCAGTCTATCTACAGGTTCCAGGGGGCTACCCTTTCGAATTTCCGCGTATTGAAGGAAAGATTACCCGCACTTAAAACGATCGCCCTCAGGGACAATTACCGTTCCACCGGCGACATAATAAATTTCTCAGGCGGGATCATCGGCCAGCTTCCGGAAGAGGAGCGGATAGCCGTGAAAAAGATCAAAGCCTGCAGGGACTACGGCGGCGGGGATATACGGTTTCTCGAGTTTACGACCGAAGAAGAGGAACTTGCCTTTATCGTAGAAGAGATAAAACGCCAGGCCGGTATCATAAAAAAAGATAAATCGCTTTCGGAAGAGGAAAGAGAAAAACCTTTTAACAATATCGCCGTTCTCGTGCGCAAGAGAGACTATATATTAAAAGTGATAGACGCTTTTCTCAAGGCCGGCATCCCTTACGCGACTGACGGTGAGGAAGACATCCGACAGGAAAAACGCGTGCGCCAGATGCTTGACGTTCTTGAACTGGCCGACGCGGATACGGAAACCGGCGAAAGGAAGCCCCTTGCCCTGTACAAAGTGCTGACTTCAGATTACGTAGGAGCGTCTCACGCGGATATATTGAAGTTCATCGGATTCGTCAATAAAAACAGGAGCCTGGCGAAAGAAAAGGGCATCGAAGAGTTCCGCTCGTATAACCTTTTCCAGCGCTTCCAGGAACACTTCACCCGTTTCAAAAAAGATAATGACGGAGAATTACTGCCGCCTTCGGCGGATGATTCAGCCGGGCTGGATATTTCCAGGAAACTGAAGCTTGAAGATCCTCACGCCTTGCACAAGGCGGCCTGGGCGATAGCGAGGCTCCTTACCGACGCCGGAAGCCGGCCGGTTCATGACATGCTCATGCGTTACGTGGACGATACCGGTCTCTACAGGTTTATACTGAAAAAATACGAAACCGACAAGGTCTTGCGCGTGCGGGACCTCAGGTCGCTTGTGTCATTTATCAACAGGATAAAGGAATCCGATCTTTCTAACCCGGCAGTCGGACTCGATGATTTTCTGGAGGAGCTGGGCCTCAGGGACATGCACGGCATGCCCATAAAGGGTCAGATGGCTACTTTGAGCCAGGACGGCGTCAGGGTTTATACGGCGCACAGCGCCAAGGGACTTGAGTTTTATACGGTTTTTATACCTTTTTGTCTCCAGCAGAAGAGCTGGCCGCTTCGTAAAAAACCCGACGTGGTCCCGCTCCCGCCCGATATTTACAAAAGCAAGGAACGCGTTGAGGAAAAAAGTAAAATAAAGCTACTGGACCGGTATGATGAACTTCGTCTTTTTTATGTGGCTTCCAGCCGCGCGAAAGCTCACCTGGTATACAGCGCAACGCCGGCGGAAAAAGTGATAGTGAGCCCCTTTTTAAGTCACGTCGGTATTGAACCGGAATCAGGAGCCCCGGCTGATGAAGAAAAATTCCTGGGCAAGTTTCTTGAAGTCGGTTCGGAGGACGAACCCCTTAAGGGAACTTCACAAATACTAAAAGATATCGTCTCACATCTTTCACTGAATCCCACGAGCCTGAATAATTACATCATGTGCGGGAGAAAGTATCTGTACGATAACGTTCTAATGCTTCCCGGCAGAAAGAACCAGCACCTGGTTTTCGGTAACTGCGCGCACAAGGCGCTCGAAGAGGTCTACACCGTTTTTATGGATAAGAAGATATTTCCGCCCTTCAAGGCCTTTAAAGAGGCCTTCAAGAAAGAGCTGGAGTATCAGGGCACAAATAAAGCGATAAGAGGGTGGTGCATCGACAGGCTTGAAACGCTGAAAGAGTGGTATAGGATCGAGTCGAAATCCCCGGTCATGCCGGTCGAACTTGAAAATAAACTTGAAATAAGTTTTCCGGAAGGCTTGTTATTTAAAGGCACTTTTGACAAGATCGAAGAAGAGGGAAAGGGAACGATCCGGGTCGTCGACTACAAAACCGGCAAACCCGACAAACACGTAAAGGCGATAACGAACTGTCGCGATCTTCTGGAATACAAATGCGATGACTATTACCGCCAGCTTATCGCGTATAAAATGCTGTACGAAGAGTCCGGCAAGAGCAGCAAAAAAGGAAAAGTCGCCAGAGGCGTCCTGCAGTTCCTGGAACCCGTGGGGGCGACGGTAAAAAAATACGACCTCGAAAAAGGCACTTACAAGACAGTTACGATCGACCTGACGGACGATATGGTCAAGGAGTTGGAGAAAGTGATAGCAAAGTGCTGGAAGGACATACAAGAACTTAAATTTGACAAGCTGCCGGAAAGGGACGCAAGCGACCGGTGCGCCAGGTGTGAATTCGACTCTATTTGCTGGGCCCGTTAGAAATCTATTGGGGCAAAAGGGTTTAACGCAATTTCTAACGGGCCTGGGGAGGCTGACATGGATAAAAGATTTATAAATGAACTGAAAGTCAATGAGCAGGTCGACTCTTTTTTTGTGATGAGCAAAAAAGAGCTTAAGCTTACAAAATATGACAAACCTTATTTGCAGATAGCTTTGTCAGACAAGACGGGAAGAATAGAGGCGCGCCTCTGGGATAATGCCGAAAAATACAACGAAGCGGCGGAAACGGGGGACATCATCCACGTGAAAGGTACGGTGGATAAGTTCCGGGAAGAAAAACAGTTTAAACTGGATTTTATCGCGAAGGCGGACGAAAGAGCTTTTCGCTTTGAAGACATGGTTCGTGTAGCGGAGAACAGGGATAAGCTTTATAAGGACACTCTTTCGTATCTTAAAGAGATAAAAAATCCCTGGATAAAAAAACTGTCGGAAAAATTCACCGAGGACGAGGAGCTTATGGCTCTTTTCGAGGATGGCATTGGGGGAAAAAGCTGGCATAACGCCTATATCGGCGGGCTTTTAGAGCATACTTACGAAGTGATGCATATAGTTGACCAGATGTGTAGTCTTTATCCCGAAGTTGACAAGGATATAGCCATATTCGGGTCATTTATTCACGACATCGGAAAGGTGCATGAGCTTGACGTGAAAAAGATGGAATACACGGTAGAAGGAGGGCTGGTAGGACACATAGCCATAGGGCACAAGTTGCTCATGGAGAAGATCCAGACTGTTCCGGATTTCCCGCGAAGCCTCTCGCTCAGGCTCGAGCACATCATTTTGAGCCATCACGGGGAGTACGAGCAGCAGTCGCCGGTTCTTCCCAAGACGCTTGAAGCAACGATAATATACCAGACGGACGAGTTGGTTTCCCAGACGAACGCGATAAAGGAGATACAGATCGCCCAAAAGGAAGAGGGCAAAGATTGGAGCCATTTCGTCACGATAAAAAACCGGAAATATTACATTAAAGACGCGCAGGACGAGGACTGGAAAATTGAATCGTAAGGATTTTGAAAAACTCGTAATAAAGGCCCTTGAAGACCTGCCGGAAGCTTTCAAACGCAGCCTTAATAATGTTGACGTCGTAATAGAGGACGAACCCACCCCCGATCAGGCAAATAAAGTAGACGCCGCCCACCGCCGCATGGTCCTGGGTCTTTATCAGGGCGTGCCCCTTGCCAGGAGAAACCATCTCTA
Organism: Candidatus Omnitrophota bacterium; assembly: GCA_049642015.1. GTDB lineage: Bacteria > Omnitrophota > Gorgyraeia > Tantalellales > Tantalellaceae > JBAROI01. The sequence continues at coordinate 38,890 of JBAROI010000054.1, forward strand.
CGGCATGGTGATGCCGGATAAAATATCCATTTTCCAGAAGAACATTGAAAGGGTATGCAAGACGGAAGAAGACATAGTACGCCTGGTCACGCATACTGTCGAACACGAGCTGGCGCATCACTTTGGAATATCGGATAAACGCCTTAAAGAATTAGGTATCTATTGAGAGGATGAGACCCTGATATTGTCTATGTAGATAGGGCCCGAATAAGCGGGTTTCCTGTTTGATTCTATCCTCAGCGCTATTTTCCGCACATCGGACCTGAAGGCTTCGTCGACTTTCGCCCGTTTCCAGTCGCTTCCCCCTTCCAGCATGTTCGCGCTTATGGTTGTCCACTCTCCGGGGACCAGACGCACGCTGCGCGACATTTCAACAAATCGCCAGTCTCCGCCGACCGTAAGGATGAGGCGGGCCCTGAGGCCCTCCGGACAATCGGCAGGCACGAAAACATCCGCCTGGATACCGTCGTAGTTGCTGAGATCAAGATATTGCTGCACTTCTATCAGGGCCGCGGTCCAATGGCCGCCGGAGAATTCCGCGATGAGTTCAAGGCCGCCGCTCCCGCTATTCGCGAAGGCGTCCGTCCTCTTAAGGGACCTGGCGACGTGATCCGGCTTATCGACTTCCCAGGCAGGTATCTCCCAGCCATCTTCGTCGACCTCGAAATCATACAGAGTTTTAACGTTTCGCGCGGCGGGTGCCGTCACGGGAGGCTTGGGTTTAGTTTTAGGTTTTGGAATTTCAATAAATGCGGCTTCAGGCCGCGAAGCGTGTATTTTATTGGGCAGGTCCTGCTTTAGCCTGGCAACGAACTCCTGCGCTGTTTTGGGCAGGGAAAACCTTATCGTTTCAGACGACGGGTGCATCACCCCCGGCAAAACGATCTGTATTTTTTCGGACGAAGAGACCCGTTTTAATTTAGCCGTTAAGTCCTGTATTATCCTGGGTGGCTTGGTTTGCTTTCTGGAAGCGATCCCCGGTTCAACGTTAATGTTTACGTTGAAGACGATACGTTTTCCGCGCAGTAGATAACCTGCCGCGAAAATGATACTGCTGATTATCCAGAGGATAAAAAGGAAGGTTAACGGAGACCAACGGCGTCGAGGGGGTGCATACTGCACCTTTTCCTGTTGGGCCTTTTCCTGTTGAGCTTTTTCCTGAATGGGGGACGAGGGTTTATCCTCTGTATTTCCGAAATATGTACGTGACAGTTCAATATCTATTTGGTCACGCGTTTTATGCTCTCCCATAGTCGTAAATCTCCCGTGCCAAGCTATTTACAATTTGATTATATTAAAGTTTTACATAATAAGTCAAGAATTTATTTACGCGCCATTATTTACATATCATAATTAATATGATATACTTTGCACAAAAAGAAGCGCGAAGCGGGAGTATACATGAGAGTAATATCCGTTGCCAACCAGAAGGGGGGCTGTGGAAAAACAACCCTGGCCACGAACATAGCGGCGTCCTTTTCAGGCCTGGGAAATGAAACCCTACTGATCGACCTGGATCCCCAGGCGCACGCCACGTTCGCCATGGGTTATTGCAAGAAATCGTCCGACCGCAGGACGTCGTACGATATTTTCCGGGCCCATTTTGAAGGCTCGCCCATACCGTTTGACCAGATCGTCGCGACTGATAGAAGCAAGCTATCGTTTATATCCGCGAATATGATGCTCAGCGCGGCCGAGATCAATCTCGGGAGCGTGAACGGAGCGGCGGCCATATTGTCCCGCACTCTGTCCGATCCTTTTTTTGAAAAATACGAATACATCATTATTGACTCACCCCCCAGCTTCGGCTTTTTAACGCTTAATTCCATGTATGCCGCGGATGTGATCCTGGTCCCCATGGACCTGGGCTACTTTTCTCTGAACAGCGTTGACAGTGTGCACCGGGTGACGGGCCTGTTGAATTCCGAAACAGGGAGGAACCCTTCGGTATTTTTTGTCCTGAACCTTTTTGACAAGCGTTCAAGGTTCGCAAAAAGATTCGAGAACGACGCGATCAAGAAGCTTGGGCCTTATCTTCTTTCCACCAGGATCCACTCAAGCGTGAGGCTGAGAGAGGCCGCCGAAACCGGCAAGACGATATTCGAACATGATCCCGAATCCACGTCAGCGCTTGATTTTTGCAACCTGACCAAGGAGCTTTTGACCATTGAGGATGAGGACATAAATACCAGCATAAAGCAATTCTTTATCCACGCCCCGCAGGCCAGCCACGTGTACGTGCTTGGGGACTTTAACGGATGGCAGAAATCGCAAGCCAGCCGTCTTTCCCGGCTGGAGGACGGCAGCTGGTCGGCCCACATTATGCTGGATCGAGGAAGATACCGTTACAAGTACCTCATAGACGATCAATGGATCCACGATTCTAAAAACCCCCAGAAAGAGACTAATCCGTTTGGCAGCATTGACTCAGTTCTGACAGTTTAAGGAAAGAGGTAGGCATGTCACAACCTGTAATCTATGATAAAAATAAACAGGACATAGTTGTTCGCTATAACCGGTAGTGGTATGCAAAAATTCAACGTAAGCCCAGCAAAAGAAAAAAATCTTAAAGACAAAATGTGCCGCTTCGGCATAAAAGAGCGCGACCTGACGGAGAAGTTCATCAGGTCAAGCGGCAAAGGCGGACAGCACGTCAATAAAACGTCTACCTGCGTATACCTGAAGCATAATCCGACGGGTATAGAGGTCAAATGCGGCAAAGAGCGCTCTCAGGTCCTGAACCGGTTTCTGGCCCGCAGGATGCTGGCGGGGAAGATCGAGACGATGGTGCTGGGAAAAGAAGCGGAAGAAAAAAAGCGCATTGCGAAAATACGCAGACAAAAGCGCAAAAGGTCCAAAAGGGCAAAAGAAAAAATGCTCGCTACCAAGAAAAGACGAGCTGAGAAGAAGACCCTGCGCAAGAAAGTAGGACTTGAGAACGATTAGTAGCGCTCTGATAACCGGTGAAGGGTACTCCGCGCGCAGTTTCCGAAAAATAGTAATCTTAGGTCATTGTTTTCGGACTGTTTGAGCACGGAGTACCCTTCACCGGTTATTAAGGCGCCGCTAGTACGGGAACGACAAGGGTAGCAGATGGGCAAGAAGATCAGGGAGACTTGGGGCACGCGCCTGGGCGTTATAATGGCTGTTGCCGGATCGGCGGTAGGCCTGGGCAATTTCCTGCGTTTTCCGGTGCAGGCGGCAAAGAACGGAGGGGGCGCGTTCATGATCCCCTACTTTGTTGCGCTCCTCCTGGTAGGGATACCGCTGATGTGGATAGAGTGGTCCATAGGGCGCTACGGCGGCGGATTTGAGCATTCCTCGGCTCCCGGCGTGTTCCACAGCCTGTGGGAAAAGAACCGCTTTATCAAGTATTTCGGGGTCATAGGGATATTCGGTCCGCTTGTGATCATGATCTACTACACCTATATCGAATCGTGGACCCTTGCCTACAGCTTTTTCTCGGTCACGGGAAGATATTCCGGCCTGACGGATCGCTCCTCCATGGAGGCATTTCTATCCGCCTTTCAGGGGTTGACAAAGAATCAGTATTTTTCCAGCATAGCCCCGGCGTACATATTTTTTCTGATAACGTTCGCGATCAACATGGCGGTCCTGTCTTACGGTATCCGCGGGGGGATAGAACGGTTCTGCAAGTTCGCGATGCCGACCCTGCTTATCTTCGGCATCATACTGGCCGTCCGGGTCCTCAGTCTCGGAGTCCCTGATCCCGCGAAACCCGCATGGAACGTGGCAAACGGACTGGGATATCTGTGGAACCCGGATTTTTCCCGTCTTAAAGAAGCGAGGGTATGGCTTGCGGCAACCGGGCAGATATTCTTTACGCTGAGCGTAGGCATCGGCGTTATACTGACGTACGCCAGTTACCTTAGAAGGGGTGACGACGTGACGCTGTCGGGACTTACCGCGGTAAGCATGAACGAAACGGCTGAAGTCGTCCTTGGCGGCAGCATCGTGATCCCCGCGGCTTTTATATTTTTTGGTCCGATGGCGATAGGAGCAATAGCCAACTCCGGCGCTTTCAATCTTGGATTTGTAACAATGCCTCTGATCTTTTTACACATGCCTTTTTCGGAACTTTTAGGATTTTTGTGGTTCGCCCTTCTTTTTCTTGCCGGCGTCACTTCGTCCGTTTCCCTCGCGCAGCCGGCCATCGCTTTCCTCGAAGATGAATTCGACATATCGCGGAAAAAGGCCGTGCTGCTTTTCGGTATAGTGACTTTTACCCTGTGTAACGGCGCGATATTTTTCCTCGGAAGGGGAGTAGTGGACGAGCTGGATTTTTGGGGCGGCACATTTTGCCTGGTGCTTTTTGCCGCGATCGAAGTGATCTTGTTCGGATGGATATTCGGGATAGAGAAGGCGTGGGAGGAAGCTCATCACGGGGCCGACATGAGAATTCCGGGAATCTATAAATACATAATCAAGTACGTAACGCCGGTATTTCTTCTGGCGGTTCTTGCAGCGTGGTTCTTCCAGGATTGGCTGCCCATCATGCGTATGGATAACATTTCACCGGAGAACGCTCCTTATATCATGGCAACGCGAGTAGGCCTCTTGCTGCTTTTTCTCGCGCTTGCGATAATGGTCAAGGTCGCGTGGAAAAAACGGAGAATAAAGGGGAATCCTGTATGAAGCCGCTTGGATGGATTTTTTTAGTTTTGTCATGGGCCTGCATTTTGGGGCTGGTATTCTTCTGTTTCATGAAAATTTTCAAAAAAAAGGAAATTGATTGATTTTTATTAATATTTATATATAATTATAATATTGATATACTTACTGGAACAAGGAGGAAGACATGGAAAAAGACGTCGCAGTGTTTGAAAAGAACAAATACCAGGACGTGAAATTCCGGATCTCGGAATATCAGGGCAATGATGTAATAGATATCCGGATCTGGACCCAACCCCCGCAGGGAGGAGAAAAGGTTCCTACCGGCAAAGGAGTGAACATCAATGTCAAACTTTTTCCAAAGCTGAAGGAATCCGTTCTTAAGCTGGAGAAAGATCTCGCGGAAGCCAGCATGCTTTGAGTGGCCTCGCTATATAATGCGAAGCCCGTAAGGAATACACATGCAAAAACGCGAGAGGAGACATTTTATAAGGCATCTTCTTGTTAACCCTCTTGAATTCAAGGTTACCGAGGAGGAAGAGCCGGAGAAGACGGAGACGATAAACGTAAGCGAGGGCGGACTTCTTTTCATGGCAAAAAAAGACGTCGCACCCGGCACGGTTATAAGGATCCAGATGCCGCTCTACGAAAAGACGTTCAACATAAAAGCGAGCGTCGTACACAGTGACAAAGATTCCACATCCGGCCTGTATAAGGTCGGCGTTAAATTCTTGACCTACTCTGACGCTTTCAAAGTCAAGCTCATCGAACAGATCTATCTAATAGAAGAATATCGTGTTCTTCGCTCACTTCAGCTGGGCAAAGACATGTCCCTTAAAGAAGCCTCAAGCGAGTGGATAAAAAAGTACTCGGAAACCTTCGAGAAACTTTACTGGTAAAACGCCTTCCCGTCAAAAAAAATCAAAGAAATTTTTAAAATCTAAACCACTACATTATGTAGGCAAAAATAACCTTGTACCTGCATAATGTAGACTTTTAAAAATTGTTTAAAATGTCAATTTTTTAGCCATTTGACAAATATATATATATTGTGTATACTTCTGGGTTGTAGTGGAATAAAGTGGAGGAGAGTGGAGTGTTCTACGGCGAATACCTACATGCACTTGATAAAAAAGGGCGGATAATAATTCCCTCAAAATTCCGGGATGTTATTCAGGAAATGTGTATAGAAAAGTTCTACATTACCCGCGGCCTGGATGAGTGTCTTTTTATGTTCTCCGAGAGTGAATGGAAGGCCCAGGAGAGCAAGTTCAAGACGATGCCGTTCACCAAACAGAAGGCAAGACAGTTTAACCGTTTATTCTTTTCAGGCGCCGTTGAAGCCGTTCCCGACAAGCAGTGGAGGATACTGGTACCCGGTTATCTGAAGAATTACGCGAAGCTCTCAAAGAATATCGTTATAGTCGGCATATCTACACGCATAGAGATCTGGGATAAGGACAAGTGGGTTGAATTTTATAAATCCTCAAAGGCGAATTACGAGGAGATTGCCGAACAATTGATGGATTTTGAATAAAAAAAAGGGGGGGACCGTCATGTACAGGCGATACGCTGTTAAATTAAATAAAAGACAAGTTGAATTTATTAATTGCGTGAATATGGTGGAGAGGATAAAAAAAGCGCGGGCCCTGCCTTCGGGCATCGATCATCTGGGGGTCAAGTGCTATCAGATCTCTTCATCGGGGACCGGAAAAAACACATACTACACTCTCAAAGACTGTGTTTGAGGAATGGGGAAAGCAGTTGCATTATCCGGCACTTTTGAGAGAGACGATCGAGAACCTTAACCTTAAGGCCGGTGATGTGGTATTAGACGCGACTTTGGGGGGCGGAGGACACGCGAAAGAGATCCTGGGCAGAATTCTTCCGGGCGGCCGGTTAATAGGGGTAGACAGGGACCCGGAAGCCTTAAAAAGAGTCCAGGACGAATTACGGGACCATAAAGATACAATAACTTACGTCAGCGAGGATTTCAGGGAGATCGACGAGGTCTTCCATTCTCTGGGCATCGGGTCGATCGACGGGGCGATATTCGATCTTGGCATGTCATCTTTTCAGGTAGACGACGAAAAACGGGGTTTCAGCTTTTTGAAGGACGGCCCCCTGGACATGAGGTTCGATCGGCGCAAGGGAATGACGGCCGCCGACGTGGTCAATAAATTTGGCCGGGAAGAACTGGCCGAGATCATAAAAGAATACGGGGAAGAGAGGCACGCCCGGTTTGTTGCCGGGGCCATTTGCTCGGCAAGGAAGCAGAAAAAGATCGAGACCACGGGTGAGCTTAGAGATATTATTGCCAGGGCAATAGGGCGTAAGTATAAAAGACAAAGATTGCATCCGGCGGCAAGGACGTTTCAGGCGATACGGATATACGTTAACGACGAACTCGGGGCGATAAAAGAGGCGATAAGAGAGACGGTTCCTTATTTGAGGGCGAAAGCGAGAATATGTATTATTTCTTTTCATTCGCTTGAGGACCGCATCGTAAAAAACGCCTTCAGGGACATGAAGAAGGAAGGCGTGCTGAATGTCCTTACAAAAAAGCCGATAACGCCGGGAAGGGAAGAAGTCAGGGACAACCCGAGATCAAGAAGCGCTAAATTGCGCGTAGCGGAGAAAGCGGCATGAGAGTATACAGATATATTTGTACAGGAGTGATCGTGACGATAATGGCTGTTGGTTATGTCCATCAGCGCGTTGAAATAGTCAAAACAGGGTACAACCTCCAGAAAGACAGGGAGTACCTGTCCCGCCTCGTTGACCAGAATTCGAAATTAATGTATAATCTTTTCAAACTTGAATCTCCCAGGAATCTGTTCGCTTCAATGAACGACGAAAAAATAAAGTTCGCACGCCATACGGCAAGGCAGGAAGACGGTCGGACATACCGGACAAGCCGCGTCGTGACCGTTCCCGGCTACAATGTAGCAAGCGCGGGTAAGGGTTTTGTCGGCCGGTTTCTGGATTTTTTCGTGGCAGATGCTGAAGCGAGTCCCCGTAACTGATTTTTAGGACCGTGACCAGAATGAGGTAACATGTTCAAAGCGCGCCAATATCTTGTGCTCTTTCTTTTTATGTTTTTCCTCCTGGCGCTGCTGGCGAGATTGTTCTATCTGCAGATCGTCGGCTATCAGAAGTTTTCAGGCATGGCGGCCGAGCAGCATAACAGGGTCATGAGGATCGATCCGCGAAGGGGCGCGTTGTGCGACAGCAACATGGAGCCGCTGGCCATAAACCTGGACTCACCGAGTATTTTTGCGGACCCGCGAAACATAGAAGATCCCGAACACACGGCCGACATACTTTCGGATGTACTCGACATCGACCGGGAGATCCTCCTGGAGCGTCTCAAGAAAGATAAATCTTTTGCCTGGGTCAAGAGGAAAGTGAGTGAAGAAAAGGCCGACAGGGTCAAGGCACTTGGTTTAAAAGGCGTGCACTTCCTTAACGAGCGTAAAAGAAGCTATCCCAACGATAACATGGCTTCGCATGTCGTCGGATTTGCCGGCATTGATAATACAGGGCTGGAAGGGGTCGAGCTGCAGTATGATGAGAAACTGAAGGGGAAGCCGGGATGGCGGTATCTTGTTAAAGACGCCAGGAGAAGGACCGTCCTGTACAACGAGAGAGATTCCATTCCGCCGCAGAACGGGTATAACATCATCCTTACCATCGACAGCGTTATTCAGTTCATAGTCGAGGAAGAGCTCAGGAAGATGGTCTCGAGATATCATGCCGATAGCGCTTCGGCTATTGTCATGGACCCCTTTTCGGGCAGGGTCCTGGCGATGGCAAATTACCCCGACTACGATCCTAATTCTTTTGACGAAGTATCGACCTCTTTTATCAAAAATACGAGCGTCTCAAGCGTTTTTGAGCCAGGTAGTGTGTTTAAAATAGTGACCGCGAGTGCCGCCCTGAATGAAAAAAAGTTCGAGACGGATGACGTGATTTACTGTGAAAATGGCAACTACAGGGTCGCCGGAAGAGTATTGCACGATTTTCATAGTTACGGGGATCTCTCTTTCAGGGAAGTCATAACAAAGTCAAGCAATATCGGGACCGTGAAGGTAGCGCGGGAACTGGGAGAAGAGACTGTTTACGAGTATATCGGCAAATTCGGCTTCGGAAGGAAGACCGGGATCGACCTTCCCGGAGAGGTAAACGGCATAAGCAGGTCCCCTTCCGTCTGGTCGGGAAGCGATATTACGACTATACCGATCGGCCAGGGCATCGCGGTGACCCCGATACAGCTGGTGCGTGCTATAAGCGTTATCGCCAACGGTGGTTACCTGGTTACGCCGCACGTGGTTGACCGGATCATGACCTGGGAGGGAGAATTTTACAGTAAGTACGATCCGCCGAAAAAAGCGCAGGTTTTAAGCAGGGATACTTGCAAAAAAATGAAGGACATCCTGCGGGGGGCTGTGACTAGCGGGACGGGAAGATACGCCCAGTCCAAGTTTTACACTACGTGCGGTAAAACAGGAACGGCTCAAATGATAAATCCCAAAGGCGGTTACTATCCCAATAAGTATGTCGCTTCGTTTATAGGGTTCGCCCCGGAGGAAAGGCCCCTTGTGAGCATTGTCGTAACCGCGAAGAACCCTCATCCTGTTTATTTCGGAGGCACCGTCGCCGGACCGGTCTTCAAAAAGATAGCAGAAAGGACTTTACAGTACCTTGGGTCAGGCAAAAATGAGTAATACAGATCTGAATAAATTAGTAGATTCCGGATTTATCAGCAGAGATAACCTCAAGATCGATTCGCGCGAGGTCATAGAGGGTGATATTTTCGTCGCCCTGAAAGGGACCGCGTGCGACGGGCACGATTTTATCGGTGAAGCTCTTGCCAGGGGCGCCGCCGGGGTAATATGCGAACGCGAAGTGCCGGGGCTCCTCGAAGCCGACAGCGCGAAGCTGATAAAGGTCGAAAACGTGAGGAGGGCGCTGGCGCAGGCGGCGAAACGGATATTTGAAGACCCTTCCGAAAAACTGGAAGTTTACGGTGTTACGGGAACAAACGGGAAAACAACGACGATTTTCCTGATCGACGGCATTCTTTCCGCCGCGGGGAAAAACGGCGGCCTGGTAAGCACGGTCTTTACGAAGACGTCCGATGATGCTATTACCCGTTCGTCCATGACAACGCCGGACGCGGTCACGCTGAACCGGTTATTGTCAGAAATGGTCTCCGGCGGGAAAAAGGCTGTTGCCCTGGAGATATCCAGTCACGCGCTTTCTCAAGGAAGGACGCTCGGCATAGGCCTGGACGGCGCTGTTTTTACGAATATCACGCCCGAACACCTTGATTATCACGGCAATATGGAGAATTACCTCAGGGATAAGTCCAGGATCTTCGATAACCTTAAGTCCGGCGGGACAGGTGTCATAAACCTGGACGATCCGACTCTCAAGGAACTTAAGGGAAAATTAAACCTTCCGCGCCTTATCTCTTACGGCACATCTCCGGAAGCGGATATAAGGGCAAAAAACATAAAGACCGGACCCGATGGATTGAGGTTTGATCTGGTAATGAAAGATGGCCGCGGAGTAAGCATCAGTTCAGGCCTGATAGGAAGACATAATGTTTATAACATGATGGCGGCGGCGGCTGTTCTTTCCGGGAACGGCATCAACGCGGAAGATATTAAAAAAGGTCTGGAAAGCGCTCAGGCGGTTCCGGGGAGGATGGACGCGGTGAGAAGCGGAGCCCCATTCAAGGTTTTCGTGGACTACGCCCACACGCCTAATGCTCTTGAAAACGCTTTGAAGTGTCTTCGCTCTATCGCCGGACGGCGGCTGATCTGCGTCTTCGGGTGCGGAGGAGACCGGGACCGGGCAAAAAGGCCCGTTATGGGGAGTCTCGCGTCAGAGATCTGCGACCACGTGATCGTGACCAGCGACAATCCCAGAACGGAGGACCCCGAAGATATTATACGGCAGATCGAAAAGGGGATGCCTGATAACGGTAAATATAGTATAATATTACAACGACGCGAAGCCATTCGGAAAGCCTTGAAAATGGCGGATGACAGCGACATAGTTATTATAGCCGGTAAAGGACATGAAGATTACCAGATAATAGGCGAAAAGGTCCTGCACTTTGACGACAAGGAAGTCGCCGGCGAAATATTGACAGAACTTGGATATGATTGAACTTACGGTAAAGGACATAGCGAGAGTTACGGACGGAAAGCTTGTCTCGAAAGACGAGAACGCCGTTGTGTGGGGATTTTCAATAGACTCGAGGACGATATGTCCGGGTGAATTCTTTATCGCCGTCAAGGGGCAGAATTTCGACGGCCATGACTTTATCGGCGCGGCCGTTCAGAAAGGAGCCGCGGGCATCCTTGCTGAACGCGATGTAAGTTCTGAATATGGCGGGAAGATCGATCACGTTCTCACGGTTGAAGATTCGCGCGAGGCCATGGGCCGGATAGCGGCTGAGATAAGAAACCGCGCGCGTATTCCCGTGGTGTGCGCGACCGGCACCAGCGGCAAGACCACGCTGAAAGAGATGCTTTCGTGCCTTTTGTCTTCGAAGTACAACGTCCTGAAAAGCAAGAAGTCCTATAATAACATCATAGGTTTAAGCCTGACGTTATTCGGGCTTAGCCCGAGTCATGACGTAGCCGTTCTGGAATTGGGAACCAACCGCCCGGGCGAGATCTCGGACCTCGCCCAGATAGCGCGTCCGTCCGTGTGCGTTATCACCAATATCGGCGATGGGCACCTTGAATTTTTAAAGGACCGGGAGGGAGTCTTTGCCGAAAAGGTGAAACTGCTGGATTTTCTGAAAGATTCAGGCGCGGCGTTTTTGAACAGCGATGACCCGCTTCTAAAGAAGGTAAGCGCGGAAGAAGGCGCGATAAGATTTTTCGGCACTTCCGGTGATCCCGATTTCCGGATCACTGATATAAAAAAGGAGAAAAGCGGATATAGTTTTTCTCTCGGCGGAAGCGCTTTTTTTGTTCCCCTGGAGGGAGAACATAACGTTTACAACGCGGCTGCCGCGATCGCGGTATCGAGGCATCTGGGCGTAGGCGATGAGGAGATACGTTCAAAGATGAAGGAGATGACCCTGCCCGGCATGCGCCTCGAAAGGGTGGAGGCAGGCGGCGTGACGTTTATCAACGATTCTTATAACGCCAATCCCGATTCTTTCAAGTGCGCCCTGGAAGTTCTGCGGGAAAGCCCCACGAAAGGAAAAAGGATCGTGGTGGCCGGCGACATGATGGAACTGGGCGCTAAAACCACAAGCTTTCATGAAATAATAGGAAAGAGCATAGCGGGGAAGAATATCGATTTTCTGATCACTATAGGCGGCATGGCTGAACATATTGCCCGCGGAGCGCTGGAGTCGGGCATGGCGAGGGAAAATGTTGTTCGCGTAGGAAGCCATGAAGAAGCAGCTGATATAATCCGGCGCGTAGCGAAAGCCGGCGATATCGTATTGGTAAAAGGCTCGCGGGCCAGCAAAATGGAGGAAGTTCTCAGATGTTTTACCACCTACTGTATCCACTGAAGGATCTATGGTTCGGTTTTAATGTTTTCAGGTACATAACTTTCCGGGCAAGCATGGCCGCGGTAACGGCGTTTTTGCTTTCCATAATAGTCGGTCCGGCCATTATAGGATGGCTGAAAAAATGGAACGTCGGGCAGTACATCCGCAGGCAGCACGTGGACGATATCTACGATCTTCACAAGCACAAAGAAGGAACGCCGACGATGGGCGGCGCTATGATCATAGTTTCCGTTCTCATATCGACTATTTTATGGGCGAGGCTGGATAACGACTTTATAATTCTCGTGCTTGGCGGCATGGTGTGGATGGGCATCATCGGATTTATCGACGATTATTTGAAACTGAAGACCAAGAGCCCCAAGGGCGTGCACGCGATGACCAAGATCGTCGGGCAGGTGTCGCTTGCCCTTATCGTCGGCCTTTTTGTTCTGCGTAACAGCGCGATCGGAACAGACCTCTACCTTCCGTTTTTGAAGAATGCCGTTGCGAACCTGGGCGTATTTTATATCCTTTTTATTCTGCTGGTGATCGTAGGCACTTCGAACGCGGTTAACCTGACGGACGGCTTGGATGGGCTGGCGATCGGGTGCGTTGTTTTTGTCGCGTTAACGTACGCCGTCGTAAGTTACGTGACCGGTAACGCTGTTGCGAGTAAATACCTTAACGTCTTTTATCTTTCCGGCTCGGGAGAGTTAACGTGTTTTTGCGCCGCCCTGGCGGGCGCGGGATTAGGATTTTTATGGTTCAACGGCCCTCCCGCAAGCATTTTTATGGGGGATACGGGAGCGCTTTCGCTTGGCGGAGCCATCGGCATCGTCAGCGTCCTGATCAAAAAAGAAGCGCTTCTCCTGATCGCCGGCGGCATTTTTGCCGTAGAAGCGCTGTCGGTTATTTTGCAGGTGCTGTTTTTTAAGTTGGGGAAAAAACGTCTCTTCCTGATGACCCCGATCCATCACCATTTTCAGATCAAAGGGCTTGCCGAATCCAAGATCACGGTTCGGTTCTGGATCATCGCCGCCTTACTCGCGCTCTTGAGCATGACCACGTTAAAGGTGCGCTAACCATGATCGATATCAGAGGCAAAAAAGTACTGGTAGCCGGGCTGGGCATAAGCGGTTACGCGGCCGCGGAACTGCTTGCGTGCAAAGGCGCCCTGGTGAAGGTGACCGAGAGCGAAGATGTCCCGGAGGCGAGGCAGAGACTGAAAAAGCTTGCGTGCTACGAGGTGCAGTATGAGATTGGCGGGCATACGGCGCCTTTTTGCTCGGATGTCGAACTTGTTGTCATCAGTCCCGGTATGGGCGCTGACTCTTTCCCTGTTTCCGTTGCGCGTGAAAAGGGCATCCCGGTCGTGGGTGAGCTGGAATTGGGGTTCTGGTTCTGCCCCGCGCCGGTGATCGCCATAACCGGGACTAATGGGAAAAGCACTGTGACGGAACTTATCGGAAGCATGCTTTCTTCTTCGGGCATGCACGCGGTAGTATGCGGGAATATAGGCAATCCTTTGAGCGGCGTAGTAGATGAACTTTCGGAAAAGAGCGTGGCGGTAGTAGAGGTGAGCTCTTTTCAGCTGGAGACGATAAAAGATTTCAAACCCCGCGTTGCCGCTCTTCTGAATATATCCGACGACCACTATGAGCGGCACGGCGATTACACAAGCTACAAGGCGGAGAAGTTCAGGATTTTCAGCAACCAGGACGAAAAGGACTGGGCCCTGGTCCATTCTGATTTTCAAGGTGATCCGGCGCTGAAAAATGTCCGCAGCCAGGTCGTTTATTTCGATTCCGGAAAAGAAGAAGCCTTTAAAGGAACCATAAAGAGAGAAGAAGTGCCCCTGGAGGGTAAACATAACCTGGAGAATATTGCCTGTTCCATTCTCGCGTCAAGGATAATGGGCGCGCCGGAGAAAAGCATGCGGGAAGCGATCCTGGCTTTTAAAGGCTTGCCTCACAGGTTTGAAAGAGTGGGGGCGTACGAAGGGGTGGAGTTTATCGACGACTCTAAAGCCACGAATATCGACGCGGCGAAGCGCGCGCTGGAATCTCTTGAAAAAAAAACGGTTTTAATAGCCGGGGGCAGAGATAAGGGCGGCGATTACGATTCCGTTTTACCCGTTGTGGAAGACAGGGTAAAAGCCATGGTGCTTATTGGTGAAGCGCGCGAAAGGATGGCGGAGGCATTTTCAAAAACGGTGTCCGTTTCCAGCGCCGGAACAATGGGAGAAGCCGTGAAAAAGGCCTATTCGCTGGCGGAGAAGGGAGATGTGGTTATGCTTTCGCCGATGTGCTCGAGCTTTGATATGTTTTTGAGCTATAAAGAGCGCGGAGAGGTGTTCCAGGCGGAAGTTAAGAAATTATTCCAGGAGGCGAAAACCGGGTGAATAAGGACGCAAGGATAGTTCTTTTGGTGACGTCGCTGCTTGTGATGATAGGCATAGTGATGATCTATTCCTCGAGCGGTGTATACGCGCACGGCACTTACGGGGACAGCCTGTATTTTGTGAAGAGGCACCTCATGTATCTTATAATAGGCCTGGCGGTGGCGGTATTCTGCATGTCGGTCCCGCCTATGGGCATCCAGGAGCACGCCAGGAAGACCATGCTGATCTCCATCGTTCTTCTTTTCGCGGTCCTGGTGCCGGGGATAGGTTCTGAGATCTCCGGGGCAAGGAGGTGGATAAGGTTCGCGGGCTTCGGGTTTCAGCCCTCTGAACTGGCGAAGCTGGCGGTGATCATTTATCTGGCCGACCTGACGTCACGAAAGAAATATTCCATGCAGGACCTGAGATACGGTTTTTTTCCACCCTTATTTGTTATCGGTTTTACCGGGGCCCTGGTCCTTGTCGAGCCGGACATGGGAACCTCTATTGCGATACTTTTTGTGGGGCTGGCTCTTTTGTTTGCCGCGGGGGCAAAAATAAAACACTTGATCTTTGTCGCGGCAAGCATGCTTCCCATGTTATGCCTTGCCGTTATCAGCGCACCTTACAGGTTAAGGCGCATAATGATCTTTTTTAATCCATGGCGGGATCCTCGCGGTGCCGGGTTTCAGCTCATACAGTCTTTTATCGCCCTGGGTTCCGGGGGATTCACGGGCGTGGGGCTGGGCTCGTCGAAACAGAAGTTGTTTTATCTGCCGGAATCGCATACGGATTTCATTTTTTCGATCATCGGCGAAGAACTGGGTTTTTTCGGGACCGCGTCGGTGCTTATTCTCTTTACTGTTCTTGTATGGTATTCTTTTAGAATAGCGCTGAAGCTAAAAGAGATGTTCATGTCGCGGGTCGTGCTCGGCATAAGCATGATGATCGCTTTTGAAGTAGCCGTGAACATCGGCGTGTCGACAGGGGCGCTGCCGACGAAAGGGCTTCCCCTTCCGTTTATAAGTTACGGCGGCAGCTCCCTTGTATGCCATCTTGCCGCGATAGGTATTATTCTTAACATGTCAAAAGAGGCGGAATAAATGAAAGTATTACTCGCAGCCGGCGGAAGCGGAGGGCATATTTTTCCCTCGATCGCCCTTGCGCGAGAACTGGAAGAGCACGGTGTTGACGGGATCTATTTCGTATCAAGCAAAAGACGGCTCGACCGGAATATCCTGAAAAAGGACAGGCATAAAAGTTTTTTTCTTTCCGTAAACCCGATGCCGTTCGGGTTTACGCCCCTGCGCATCCTGGCTTTCACTTTTAAACTGCTGATGGATACACTCGCTTCGATATGGATCCTTATCAGGGTCCGCCCGGATTGCGTGGTCGGCTTCGGAGGTTATTCTTCGGGATGCATAGCGAAGTTGGCAAGCCTTTTCGGCATCCCTGTGCTTATACATGAACAAAACCTTCTTCCCGGCAGGGCGAATCGCCTGCTGAGCGGCGTTGCTGACCGCATCGCGGTCAGTTTTTCCGGATCAGCGAAGTATTTTCCCGGGTCGGAAGAGAAGGTCGTATACTCGGGAAACCCGCTCAGGATGGAGCTTTTGTCGAACAACAGGGCGGAATCGGTAAAAAAGCTGGGACTGTCCCCGAAAAAGCCGACAGTCCTTATAATGGGAGGCAGCCAGGGGTCGACCTTTCTTAATCGGGCCGCTTCTGAAGCGGCATGCCTGATCAAAGCGAAAAACGGCGACGCGGTCCAGTTTATTCATCTTACCGGAAGCAAAGATTACGACAAGGTAAAAGAATTTTACGAAAAAAACAATATTTCGTGCAAGGTGTTTTCTTTTCTGGAAAGGATAGATGAAGCTTACGCGGCAAGCGATCTGGCGATAAGCCGCGCGGGAGCTGCCGCGATATTTGAGCTGGCGTTTTACGCGAAGCCCATGATCCTCGTTCCTTACCCGAGCAGCAAGAACAACCAGAGGTATAACGCGATATATTTTTCTCAAAAAGGCGCCGCCATTTATAAGGAAGAGACGGACCTTTCCCCGGCAGCTTTGGCGGAAACGGTCAGCGATGTGCTGGCGGATATTTCCAGGAGGAGCCGCATGTCTCATGCCGCCGGGAATTTAAGTAATCCCGACGCGGGAAAAATGCTGGCAGAAGAAGTTATCGCCCTGGCGAAGAAAAGGATGTATAGATGAAAGAGAAGATCCATTTTATTGGAATAGGCGGGATCGGGATGAGCGGCCTGGCGGCTTTCTCGCTCGCGAAAAATAAAGCCGTGTCTGGGTCCGACCTTGAAAAAAATGATCTGACCGCGCGCCTCGGCCGTGACGGCGCGACCGTGTACGAAGGCCACAGCGAAGACAACATTGCGGACGATGTGAAGCTTGTCGTCAGGTCCGCGTGCATAAAAGATGATAACCCGGAGATCGTAAAGGCCCGCCGTCTCGACATTCCGGTTATTTCCAGGGGGGAGTATCTTAAAAGGGTAATGGAAGAGTTCCCCGTTTCCATAGCGGTTACCGGCACGCACGGGAAAACGACCACAAGCGGCCTTATTGCGCACATCCTGGAATGCTGCGGCAAAGACCCGGCCGCGCTGATAGGCGGCGAAATAGAGATATTAAAAGGCAACGCCAAATATGGCCGGGGCGATATAATAGTGGCGGAAGTCGACGAGAGCGATGGGACCTTCAGCGAGATCAAGTCAACTCACGCGTTGATCACCAGCATCGAAAGAGAGCACATGGATCATTATGATTCGATGGAAAATGTCGTTAAAGCGTACAGGGAATTTGTAAGCCGCATTTCCCCGCAGGGCACTTTCTTTTTTAACGGCGAAGATCCTACAGTCCGCCACCTTTCGCGCGAGGTCGAGCGAAAAAAGGGGAGCTTCGGCATCAATGGCGATTTTCAGGTGACCTGCAAAGGCCTGGAGTGCACAAAATCAATAGAATTCGATTCAGTGATTTCCGGGGTGGATTTCGGAAGAATAAAGAGCTCTCTGGTAGGCCGGCATAACGTCATGAACATCCTGGGGGCGATCGCGGTCAGTATGTCCATGGGGCTTGGTTTCGAGAAGGTTTCAGAGGCGATCGGATCGTTCAGCGGCGTCAAAAGAAGATTTGAAGTAATAGACAGAGTGGGAACGATAGAAGTAATAGAGGATTACGCCCATCACCCGACGGAGCTTGACGCCGTGATCAGCGCGGCCAGGGATTACAGCGAAGGCCGCGTCATCACTGTGTTTCAGCCCCACCGCTATTCGAGGACGCGTGACCTGGCGGGGAGTTTTGTAAATTGCTTTTACGATTCGAACGTCTTAATACTGACCGACGTTTATTCCGCGTTTGAAGACAAGACAGAGGAAACAGATATACGCGATATTTTTAACGGTATCGATAAGGACAGGTTCGAGATCCTGGATTTTATGGAAATGGACCGTATCCCGGAATACGTATCGGGTATAGTCCGGGAAAACGACCTGGTCCTTGTCCTCGGGGCCGGGGATATCCGTAAAATATCCGGTGCGATAGCAGAAAAGATCAGGGAAAAGAAGGGTGACTGAAAAAGTACGAAATAAATTAGTCGAAATATGCGATGCAACCGGAAGCCGTGTCGCTTTTGACGAGGATCTTTCCACGCACAGCACGATTTCCGTCGGCGGAAAAGCAAAAGCCTGGTTTGTGCCTTCTTCTCTTGAAGCCTTGCGCGAAGCGGTCCTTTTTCTGTGCGATTCGGGAACATCTTCAATTGTCGTGGGCAACGGCAGCAACGTCCTGATGCCGGATAACGGGCTGGAAGTCGCGATCAACCTGGACAACGGTTTTTTCGTTAAGAAAGAGTTCGAAGACAGAAAAGTCCTTGCCGGCGCGGGTGTGGACCTGGGGGGTCTCATTTCCGATTGCTGCCTGAGGGGACTCTCGGGGATTGAAGGGCTTGTGGGGATACCGGCTACGGTCGGCGGAGCCCTGGCCACGAACGCTTCATACAAAACGGCGATAAGCGATTGTCTCGAAAGCGTCCGTGTCATGAATAAAGAAGGTAACGCGAGATGGGTGAAAAAAGGTGACATCAGGTTCGGTTATCGCTCATCTTCTTTTAAGAACGGTGAAGTGATCGTCGAGGCGGTTTTCAACCTGGCTGAAATGTCGCCGGACCAGCTGAAGCAAGCGCTGAAGGCGAATTTTTGCGACAAAAAACATAAACAGCCTCTCGGCGTAAAGACCCTGGGCTGCATATTCAAGAACCCGGAAGGCAGCGAAAGAAAAGCCGGAGAGCTGATCGAGCTAGCAGGCATGAAAGGCGCGAGCGTTGGCGACGCCCAGGTATCGCAGATGCACGCCAACTTCATCGTCAACAGCGGAAACGCGACCGCACGCGACGTTATTGTGCTCATTGAGGAAGTGCGCCAGCAAGTCTTCGAGAAGTTTTCGATCGCCCTGGAGCTCGAAATTGAAATATTAGATACCCGGTAGATTGTGTGCGGTATTCCGCGCGCAGTTTCCGAAAAATCGTATTCTAGTTTAGCGTTTTTCGGATGTTTGAGCACGGAATACCGCACACAAGCTGCCGGGGTGCTAAGATTACTATGAAAGAGTTAGATGCGCTTAGAAAATACGAGATAGGAGTTTTGGCTGGCGGAAGTTCGAGCGAGCGGGAAATAAGCCTGAAGAGCGGAAGAGCCGTTTTCGATGCTTTGCGCGAGGCAGGCCTTGACGCGGCGCTCATCGACGTCAAAGAGGACGACTTTGCTTTACTGGTGAACGAGGCCGGCATAGACCTGGCCTTTATCGCCCTGCATGGCAGGTTCGGCGAGGACGGGACGGTCCAGAAGATGCTGTTCGAAAGAGGCGTTCTTTACACTGGCTCAGGGCCGGAAGCCTCCCGTATGGCGCTCGACAAGATCGCGTCAAAAGAGCGGTTAAGCGGGAAAGACCTGAAGACTCCCGAGTACATGGTTACGGAGCTCGGAGAAAGCATACCGTACGAAAGCGTCTGGTTCCCCTGTGTCGTCAAGCCCCAGCATGAAGGGTCGAGCATAGGCCTTACGGTCGTTTCCTCGAAGGAGCACCTGGCAGAGGCGGTGGACAGGGCTTCTAATTACAGCAGGCGCATCATCATCGAAAAATTTATTGAGGGCAGAGAGATAACAGTCGGCATACTGGAGAACAGGGCGCTGCCCGTGGTAGAGATCGTCCCCGAAGGAGGGTGCTACGATTTTAACGCCAAGTATCAATCGGCAAATACCAGGTACATCGTTCCGGCTGATATCGACGAAGACGTTTTTAAACGCGCCCAGGAAACGGCGGTAAACGCCCACAACGCCCTTGGCTGCGAGGAATTCTCCAGGGTGGATATGCGGCTTTCGTCCGAGGGAGAATTATTTATTCTGGAGGTCAACACCATCCCGGGACTCACCGAGAGGAGTTTGCTTCCGATGGCAGCAAAGGCGGTGGGCTTGAGTTTTACCGAGCTATGCGTTAAGATACTTGTGGGAGCGATCAGGAAAGTCAAGTGAGGGCCAAACTTAGCGAAGCTAAGTTTGCTGGCCGAACTTGACCCCACACCCAGCATATTATGAACATAGCATGCTGGGTGTGGGGTTTAATTCGACCGAATACCTTACGTGCACAGTGTGCACGTAAGGTATGGTCTCATTAAAGGAGGATAAATAAGTGGCGAGAAGAAAAAAAGGACAGGATTTTGGAAATCTTTTCAAGAATCTCTTTAGCAGCAAACTTGTTTTGATAGGTCTTTTGTGCATTGTTGTAACAGGAGGTTTTTTTTACGGCATCTGGTATTTTCTGCATAATGACCCGTTTTTCACTATAAACAGCGTATCGGTGAACGAGGAAGGGGATTATTCCCTGTGGAAAGGGAAGGATAGGCTCGGCAGGCTTTATGCGGGAAGGAACATATTTAGCGTAAATCCCGCGGAGATAGAGATAATGATAAGAGATGAAGCCCCGCAGCTGGATACTGTAACCGTGCGGCGGATCATGCCGGACAGGCTTGAAATAGACGTTGTTCCCCGCAGACCCGTGGCATTTATAGACGCGGGGGAACCTGTTATTATCGACGCTGAGGCGATCGTCTTGAGCCGGGAAGGCAGCACAGGGGATCTGGTCCAGATAAAAGGGATCAGGTTCTTTTTTTCAAGCCCTTCGGTGGGCGAGCGTATCGACAACGCGATGCTGTCCAAAGCCCTGGCGCTTCTGGATGCCTTGCGCGAGAAAGGCATCTCCGGAAAAATCCCCGTTAAATTTATTGATATCTCCGACCGGAACGATATCCAGTTCAGCATTCTTGACGTCAGGATAAAGATGGGAAACAGCGGTTTTCCCGGAAAAATAATCAAACTCAAAGAGATACTGGATGACCCCGATGTTGACATCAAAGACATAAAATACATCGATCTGAGGTTCGAGAAGGCGGTCATATCTCCGAAGTGAAGTAAGGACACAACTTACGGAGTGAAACGACGTAAGTTGTAAGTCCGAACTTCATCCTGAGCGAACGAACAAAGTGAGTGAGTCGAAGGATCTCAAGAAAGATTCCTCGACTCCCCTGGGTCTTCGCCCGGGGTCGCTCGCCCCGTTAGAAACGGAATTTCTAACGGGGCTCGGAATGACATCAGGAAGACTAATGAAGTCGAAGGATCTAAAAAGATGAACAGGTATTTTGCGATCTTAAATACGGGATCTGACGAGATCACGGCAGTTGCAGCCCGCTGGACGGGGAGCGGCGACTATTTACTGGAAGGTTTCTGCAGGGGCGCCTCGAGGGGCCTTCGGAAGGGAGTCGTCGACGATATTACCGCCGCGGCAAGCGCTGTGCACGGCGTATTGAACGACCTGAAGGAGAGATCGGGCAAAAAATTTTCAGATGTGTACGCAAGTATAAGCTCTTCCTCCGTCAGGATCGCTTCGTCCCGGGGGATGGTGGTGCTTTCGAAATACGGACGCGAGATCAACGAGAACGACATAAAGAAATGCGTCCAGGCCGGGTCCACGGTAAAGATGCCGCTCGATAAAGAGGCCCTGCATTACATAGTTAGCGGGTTTTCCGTTGACGGAGAAAAATCCGTAAAAAATCCTTTGAATCTGGAAGGCGTCAAACTTAACGCCAACATGAACATTATCACGATAAACTCTTCGGCGTTAAACAATCTTGCTAAATGTATTACCATGGCCGGCTTTTCTCCCGCGGGGTTTGTTTTTTCCGGACTTGCCACGTCTTACAGGGTCCTGGACGAAGAGGAAAAAGAAGAAGGGACCGTTTTGCTGGACATAGGAGACGATACCGTTGAAGCCCTGGCCTTTTACAGGGGCATATTAAGAGGGTGCAGGGTTTTTCCCATAGGATTGAACGAGATCCTCCTGAAAGGCGAGAATGTCGATAAAAGCAGCATAGATGATCTTGTTTCACAGATCGTTTCCCTGCCCGGCTGGGATACGACCCGCAAGGTAGTGGTGACAGGCAATGGGGCAATGGTCGACAGGCTGGTCGAGGTTCTGGAAAAGTCCTTCAAGCGCCCTACCGAGATCGGGACTTTTCTTGTAAAGCCGTTCGAGGAACTCCCTCCCGAAAGAATGAGGTATCTCGGGAACATCGGCATACTGGATTACCTCCGGGAAAAGAAACTGGCAGAACGTCACTCCGGAAATCCGACAAAAAGGGTTTTCAACAAGATCCTCGCTTTCATCGACCGCTATTTCTAGCTTTATATTCCGCAATTGACAATACCCCTAAATTATGATAATTTTAACCATTAACTTCGTGGCTAAAATAATGGGGTATATATTATGAATAATTTTAAAATAGGGATTATAGGCTGTGGCAATATGGGCGGGGCCATCGTCCGCGGCATGGTCAATAAAGGCATCGTCGAAGGCAAGAATATATATTTAGAAGACAAAGATATAAATAAATCGGCGTCTCTTGCCAAAGAGACCGGGGCCCTGGATGAGGACCTTTGTTTTTTGATGAGTAAATCGGACATTGTCATCATAGCCGTAAAGCCCCAGGACTTTGATCACCTGTCGGAGGGCATAGTCTCCGAGGTTGCCGGACAGACCTTTATTTCCGTAATGGCGGGAATAAATATAGATACGATCGTTAAAAAGCTCGGCAGGGAAGTGCCGGTCGCCAGAGCCATGCCTAATATGGGCGCGTTCGTGGCCGAAGGCGTGACATGTCTTTCGTATAACTCTCTTGTAAACAAGAAGGAAGAGGTAAGATCTGTTTTTTCGGGCATAGGTGAAGTGTTTGAGGTGGAAGAAGGCGCCATGAACGCTGTGACGGCCGTCTCCGGAAGCGGACCCGCATACCTTTTTTATCTGGCGGATGCCATGATCTCAGCCGCCGAAAAGTCAGGGCTGGACAAAGATACAGCCGCGAAACTTGTTGAGCAGACCTTGCTGGGAAGCACGATGCTGCTCAAAAAGTCGGGAGAGTCGCCCGGCGAGCTTATCTCTAAAGTTGCCTCAAGGGGAGGGACCACGGAAGCCGCGTTATCTGTTTTTGACGCGGAAAACCTGAAATCCATCATCGAAAACGCTATCCAGAAGGCGAAAGAACGCTCCGAGGAACTTTCGAAAGGATAAAAAGATGTTTATCGTAGGGGAAGTATTAAAAAGCCTTGCTTTATTAATATCACTGCTCTTCAACGTGATCTACTTCGTTTTGATAATAAGGATCATTCTTTCGTGGGTCGGCGCCGACCCTTATAACGAAATAGTCCAGATCATTTACAGGGTTACCGATCCGATATTGGCCCCGTTCCGCAGGCTTCCGCTCCAAATGGGCGCGATAGATTTTTCCCCGATCCTGGCCTTTATAGTGCTGAGCGTTCTGAGGAACTTTATCGTTAATATTCTCTACCAGCTGGCGTACCGGCTAGGATAGGCAGATGAAACTGAAGGTAAAGGTTTTTCCGAAGTCTTCACGCGAAGAGCTGGTTGAAACCGGCGGAGTCATCAAGGTCTACGTCAAGGCCGCGCCCGAGAAGGGAAAGGCTAATAAGGCCCTGATAGCGCTTGTCGCGAAAGAATACGGGGTGAAGAAAAGTAAAGTGGTGATCTTGAGGGGCGAAACAGGCAGGAACAAACTTCTGGAGGTTTTAAAAGATGGGTAAAATAGGCATTATAGGTGGAAGCGCTCTTTATGCGATAGAAGGACTTGATGTAATAGAAACAAAGGAAGTCTCAACGCCTTTTGGTGAACCTTCTGATGAGTTTGTGATAGGGAACCTGGCCGGGAAGGAAGTCGTCTTTCTTCCGAGACACCAGAGGACGCACAGCCTGCTCCCGACCGAGATAAATTACAGGGCCAACATGTTCGCCTTTAAGCTTCTCGGTGTCGACAGGATAATATCCGTATCCGCGGTCGGCAGTCTCAAAGAGGAGGTAAGGCCCCTGGATATTCTTCTCGTTGATCAGTTCATAGACAGGACCAATCAGGGAAGGTCAACGACCTTTTTTGGTGACGGTATTGTCGCGCACATAGCGTTCGCCGAGCCGATCTGCCCCGAGCTCAAAGAGCTGATCTACAAAAGCAACCGCGAGCTTGATGTCAAGATACATGACAGCGGGACTTACATCAACATGGAGGGCCCGGCCTTTTCGACAAAGGCAGAGTCGTACCTCTACAAAAGCTGGGGCGCTGATGTTATCGGGATGACCAATATACAGGAAGCGCGGTTGGCCCGCGAAGCCGGCATATGTTACTCCACGATAGCGATGATAACAGATTATGATTGCTGGCATCTCAGTCCGCAGGTCGAAACGGTGTCGGTGGAAATGGTCATGCAGAACCTCGATAAGGGCGCTGATATCTCCAAAAAAATGCTGCTGAACACTATAAAGAACATGCCGGATACCAGGTCATGCGGATGCGCGGAAGCGCTTCGGAACGCTGTTGTCACAAGGAAAGAGGCGGTCCCGAAAGAGATCCTGGAAAGATTAAAACCGATCATCGAAGGGTTCATGTAAAATGGGCGAAAAAGTTAACTATAAAGAGACTCTTAATCTTCCGAAGACTTCGTTCTCAATGAAGGCTAACCTGCCCCAGAGGGAGCCCGAGATCCTTAAGAAATGGCAGAAGTCCGACGTTTACGCCGGGATCATAAAAAACCGCGAAAACGCCGGGAAGACCTTTATCCTGCACGACGGTCCCCCGTACGCGAACGGCCATATCCACATGGGACACGTTCTCAACAAGATACTCAAGGATATCTGTGTTAAGTATTTCACGATGAAAGGATATCTCTCTCCCTTTATACCGGGGTGGGATTGCCACGGATTGCCGGTCGAGCACCAGCTTTTTAAAGAACTGGACATAGGCAAGGACGATATCAGCCAGGTCGAATTCCGCAAGAAGGCTTATAAATACGCCATGAAATACGTGGACATACAGTCCGACGAGTTTGAAAGGCTCGGGGTGTTCGGGGACTGGAAAAATCCCTACCTGACGCTGACCAAAGACTACGAAGCCGACATTCTATCGGCGCTCGCGGACCTTTACGAGAAGGGTTATATCTACAAAGACTTGAAGCCCGTGAATTGGTGCAGATCCTGCGAAACGGCCCTGGCGGAGGCTGAAGTGGAATACGAGGACAAGACCTCGCCTTCGATCTATGTGAAGTTCGAGTCCGAAGTCAAAGTGGGGGGAAAGAAAACATTTTTCGTTATATGGACCACCACGCCCTGGACGCTTGTTGCCAATGTCGCCATTGCCGTTCACCCGGAATTCATGTATTCGTATGTTGAAACCGGAGGCGAAGTATGGATCATGGCCTCTGACCTTGCCGGAAGCTTAATGGAGAAATTCCAGATAAAGGATTATAACGTCACGGCCGAACATCCCGGAGGGAAGATAGCGGAAGAAATGAAAAGCGCCAGGCATCCGTTCATAGACAGGGATTCGGTGATAGTGCGGGCTGATTACGTCACGAAAGAGGAGGGGACGGGCTGTGTGCACACCGCCCCGGGGCACGGCCAGGAGGATTACCTGACAGGAAAGAAATATGGCCTTCCCATGGTGATGCCCGTTGATAGTAAGGGAAAATTCATGGAGGAAGCCGGCGAGTTTTCCGGACAGGATGTCTTCAAAGCAAACGGCGGCATAATCGAGAAGATGAAACAGGACGGCACTCTTATACTCTCTGAAGAAGTTTCTCATTCATATCCCCACTGCTGGCGGTGTAAGCAGCCCATCATTTTCAGGGCCACTGAACAGTGGTTCATGAGCATCGACCATGAGAACCTGCGCGGGATCATGATCGACATTATCGATAGGGACGTCGAATGGATACCGGGAGCAGGGAAGGAGCGTATAGGTTCTATGGTCAATCTTCGCCCCGACTGGTGCCTTTCCAGGCAGCGTTACTGGGGGGTCCCCATACCGGCGTTCAAGTGCACGAAGTGCGGGGAAGTCTTTACCGCCGCGGAAGTCATAAGGCGCGTGTCCGACGCCACAAGGAAAGAAGGCGCTGACGTGTGGTTTGAAAAAGACATCGACGAATTTCTTCCCCCCGGATCTGCCTGCCAGAAGTGCGGCAATAAGGAGTTTCAGAAAGAAGACGACATACTTGACGTATGGTTTGATTCAGGCGTAAGCCACAAAGCCGTCTTGGACGCCAGGGAGGAGCTCGTGTTTCCCTCTGATCTTTATCTTGAAGGATCTGACCAGCACAGGGGGTGGTTCCAGGCCGCGCTCATAACTTCCGCGGCTATAAAGGGCTGTGCTCCATACCGGAAGGTCCTGACACATGGTTTTGTCGTGGACGGGGAGGGCAAGAAAATGTCCAAATCTGTCGGGAACGTCATAAGCCCCCAGGACGTGATGAAAAAATACGGCGCCGATATCCTGCGTCTCTGGGTCGCTTCAAGCGATTACGTCGTGGACATAAAACTTTCCCAGGAGATCCTGGAGCGCCTCGCCGACGGCTACAGGAAGATACGCAATACTTTCAGGTATCTTTTGAGCAACCTTTACGATTTTGACCCGTCAAAGGATGCCGTGAACACCGAAGGCCTTACGGAAATAGACAGGTGGATGCTTTCACGGCTCTATAACCTCGTTAGCAGCGCGAACGATTCCTACGACAAATGGGAATTTCACAAGGTCTACAGGGCTGTCTATGATTTTTGTGTTTACGAAGTAAGTTCTTTTTATCTTGACGTCTTGAAAGATATATTGTATATTTTGGCGCCGGACTCATCGAGGCGGCGTTCCGTGCAAACGGTCATATATAAAATACTTTACATGCTGACCCATGTCATGGCGCCCGTTATTCCTTTTACCGCGGAAGAAGCGTGGGAACACGTTCCCGGTAAGGATAAGCCACAGAGCATTCACATGTCTGATTGGCCGGACACAGAAGAAGACATGGCCGGCTGGGAGGATAAGGCCCTTGACGAGAAATGGGCGAAGATCCTGACAATGAGGGACAGCGTTATGAAATACCTTGAGGTGAAGAGGGAATCCAAGACGATAGGAAGCTCCCTGGAGGCGCAGGTCGACCTGTACACCGACAATGAAGAGCTGAAAAGTTTTATAGACCAGAACGTAGGTCTTTTTGCGGAGGTTTTCAAGGTTTCCAGGGTAACCGTCGCAGAAAAATCCGAGGAAGGCATGGAGGGGGCGTTGGAGATGCCTTTCAAGGTGGGAGTGAAGAGGGCCCCGGGAGACAAGTGCGCGAGATGCTGGAATTTCAGCAAGAGCGTCGGAGAAAATAAAGATTTTCCTGAATTGTGCAAAAGATGCTATGATATAATCATGGAAAGGAGCCATAATGGTTAATAAGAAGAAGTCTGTAAATCTAAAATCAAAGTTTTCGAAAAAAGACCTAAAGAAGATCAGGGAAGACCTGGTCAAGCAGAAAGCTCGGATACTTGAAGAGCTTTTGAAAATAAAAGGCGAAACGCTCGGAAAAAGCCAGAAGGACTATTCGGGAGATCTCTCGGGTTATACCCTGCATATGGCCGATATGGCTACGGATCTTTACGACAGGGAGTTCTCCCTTGAACTTGCCGAGGGCGAAAGGGAAAGGCTTTACGCGCTGGATGACGCCTTAAAACGCATCGACGAGGGTACGTACGGATTATGCGACGCATGCGGAGCGAGCATATCCAAACAGCGCCTGAAAGCCATGCCGCAGGCCCAGAACTGTATCAAGTGCCAGGAAGAAGAGGAAAAAAAAGAAACAGGTCGATGAGATTCCGGAATAAACTTTTCGCGTTATTTACAATTATCCTGTTATACTTTTCAGACCAGGTAACAAAATTTCTTGCCGTGAAAAATCTAATATCCGGCGAGAGTATTCCGATAATAAAAAACCACTTTCACATAACGCTCGTTTTTAATTCGGGTGCCGCTTTCGGTATGTTCAGGGCGATACCTCACCTGTTCGAGGTTATAGCGATCATTGCCGTATTTCTTATCAATTTCCTCTTGCTGCGCAAATCGCACGCGTTGGTCCCCGCGGAAAAAATATCCCTCTATCTTATCCTGGCAGGCACGCTGGGGAACCTTACGGACCGGATAAGGCTCGGTTACGTAGTTGATTTCATAGATTTTAGGATATGGCCCGTATTCAATTTTGCGGATTGTTTCATCACGGTCGGAGCGATCATGCTCGGACTTTCAGTGCTGGGAGTTTTCAGGGGCGGAAGAGTAAATGCATAGAATACTTTTCGAAATCGGACCTTTCACTGTATATTCCTACGGCCTTACGGTGGCTGCCGGGTTTCTCTTGAGCTCGGTTATGGTGCTTTACGATTCCGAGAAATTCGGATTATCGAAAGACAGCGTTTTTGATTGCCTGATCGCCATCCTTGCCGGAGGAATAATAGGCGGCCGTCTTTTGTTCGTCGCCATAAACTGGCAAGAGTACGCGCAGCATCCGGTAAGGATCTTCATGCTCACCGAAGGCGGGATGGCCTTTCACGGGTCCCTGGCCGGGGCCGTGATCTGTGGAGGCGCGGTAGCCAGGATAAAGAAACTGCCCTTCTGGAAAACAGCGGATCTGGTGGCGCCGTATATCGCGCTTGGGCAGGCGGTCGGGCGGATCGGGTGCCTTCTTAACGGGTGCTGTTACGGAAAGGCAATAATCGGCGGTATGGGTATAGTATTCCCGGGCGAAACGATCATGAGGGTGCCGACTCAAATTTATTCAAGCGTTTTTCTTCTTTTTTTATATGTGGTTCTTATCGAGCTACGGCAAAGGCGCAAATTTGATGGATTTGTTTTCAGCATGTATGTTATTTTTTACGCTGCTTTCAGGTTTTTCATTGAGTTTTATCGCGGAGACACTCCTCCGGTGTTTTTTGATCTGACGCTCGCGCAGATCATAAGTATCGCGATGTTCATTTGCGGCTTAATAATGTTGTGGAAGAAGAGTGCGGTGCGGAATGAAGGAACTGAAGTTTACGATAGGCGTTGAAGACGCGGGCTCGAGGATCGATAAGTGCATAGCGCTCCGGCTTGGGGAAGATTTTTCCAGGACATACGTTAAATTCCTGATGGATGGAGGTTTTGTCGAGGTCAACGGCAAGGACGTAAAACCCCGTTATGCCGCCCGGAAAGGCGATGAAGTTCTTGTCAGGATGGCGCCCCAGGAAAGGGGCGAGGCCCTGGCCCCGGAAGCGATCCCGCTCGATATTCTTTACGAGGACGAGTGGATCGTCGTTATCAATAAACCCGCGGGAATGGTCGTCCATCCGGGGGCGGGGAATAAGACGGGAACGCTGGCGAACGCGCTTCTTCATCACTGTGAAAAACTGGCCGATACCGGGGATGAGCTGCGCCCCGGGATAGTCCACCGGCTCGATAAAGACACCACCGGGGTTATAGTCGCGGCCAAAAAAGATCGCGCGCTAAGGTCTTTGGCCAGGCAGTTCCAGCACAGGATCGTTAAAAAGAAATACGTGGCACTTGTCAAAGGACAAGTTGAACTGGATAATGGTATAATAGAAGCGCCCGTGGCAAGACATGCCGTTAACCGGAAGAAGATGAGCGTGGAATACGTGAAAGGGAAAAAAGCGCAAACCGCGTATCACGTCGTCCAAAGGTTTAAAAATTTTACAATGCTCGAACTTGACCTGAAGACCGGCAGGACGCACCAGATACGCGTTCACATGAAGCACCTTGGCCATCCCATTCTCGGAGACAGAACTTATGGGCAGACGGACGGGGTCGCCAGGCAGGCTCTTCACGCTGAGATGCTCGCGTTTACGCATCCGGATACGGGCAAGCCCGTTGAATTTCATGCGCCGCTGCCTCGGGACATGCAGGAGATCATAGAAAAAGGAGATTGATATGGAGCGGAAAGTAAAACCTGCAAGAGCGGGATTAAAAGGGAATCTTACCGTGCCGCCCGATAAAAGCATTTCCCATAGAGCCGTGATGTTCGGGGCCGTATCCAATGGCAAGCTCCGTGTAAGCAATTTCCTTTTTGGGGAGGATTGCATGCGCACCTTTGAAGCCTTCAGGGCCATGGGTGTGAAGATAGAACGAGAGGATAATGCCCTTGTGATCCATGGAGTGGGACTGAAGGGGCTTACCTCCCCTCCGGGTCCGCTTTACATGGGGAATTCCGGCACGTCCATGCGCATAATCTCAGGCATACTTGCGGGACAGAATTTTGATACCAAACTTACGGGAGATGAATCCCTTTCCGCGAGGCCAATGCGCCGCATTATTGACCCCCTGAAGCTGATGGGAGCGAATATAGGGACCCTCAAAGGAAATTTCCCGCCTATCAGCATAAAGGCAGCAGAAGGCCCCTTAAAACCGGCACAATACACGACACCTATCCCGAGCGCGCAGGTAAAGTCGTGCGTCCTGGCGGCAGGCCTTTACGCTGACGGGACGACTTCCGTAAAGGAGATTTTTCAGTCAAGAGATCACACCGAGAGAATGCTCGAATATTTTTCGGCAAATATCACAAGAAAGGGATTGACCACGGAAATAACGGGAGGCAGAGAACTTGAGCCAAAGGACATAGAAGTGCCGGGGGATATTTCCAGCGCGGCTTTCTTCATGATCGCTGCGCTTATTGTTGAAGGTTCAGACCTGACCATCAGGAACGTCGGATTAAACCCTACGCGGGACGGCATCCTGAAGGTTCTTGAAAGGATGGGGGCGGATATCGAGGTGTTGGATCTTCGCGGAGAGGTCGAGCCGGCAGGGGACATACGTGTCAGGACGTCCGATCTAAAAGGGACGGTGATCAGGCCGGAAGAAATACCGCTCCTCATTGATGAGGTTCCTGTTTTGATCGTAGCGGCCGTAACGGCCGAGGGTGAGACCAGGATCCAGGGGATCTCCGAACTCAGGGTAAAAGAGACTGACAGGATCAAGAGCATGACCAATAATTTTTCTAAGCTAGGGATTAAAATAGTGGAAGAAGGTGATACGCTGATCATAAACGGAGGATGTAAGAAGTTCAGCGCCGCGGATCTGGATAGCTACGGCGATCACCGGACGGCCATGGCCATGGCCATGGCGGCACTGGTTTCTGACGGAGAATGCCTCATAAGGGACACAGATTGTGTAAAAACCTCATACCCCGGATTTTTTG
The DNA here is from genome assembly GCA_049642015.1 of Candidatus Omnitrophota bacterium. Taxonomy (GTDB): domain Bacteria; phylum Omnitrophota; class Gorgyraeia; order Tantalellales; family Tantalellaceae; genus JBAROI01. The sequence goes on from JBAROI010000054.1 coordinate 70,036, forward strand.
ATGACCTCCAGAACCTGATATCCTGATATTTACGCCTCAAAACACCATTTTTAGTATATACCCAAAAATACAACCCCTTATTCTGTTAGGATTTGAAAAAAAATTTGACAATAGCTATTTTATCTGTTAATATTTAATATACTTAGCTTTGGGCATATATAAGCGTATCAATATCATTTTTTAAAGTATCACAAATTAGGGGAAACGATATATGATGAAATCAACTAAAAATAATCTGGTAAGATGGCTTGACAGTATTGTGGGGATCTTTTCGAGCGATATGGGGATAGATCTTGGCACCGCGTCGACATTGGTTTATTTGAAAAATGAAGGAATAGTCCTTTCCGAGCCCTCTGTTGTGGCTATAGAGGCGGGAACTTCGAATGTGCTTGCGGTAGGCGAGGAGGCGAAACGCATGTTGGGCAGGACGCCGGGGAACATCGTCGCGATACGTCCCATGCGGGATGGCGTAATAGCCGATTTCGAGATCACCGAGAGTATGCTCAGATATTTTATCAAAAAAGTTCACAATTCCCGCGGGCTTGTGCGTCCCCGTATAGTTATCGCGGTCCCATCCGGCATTACAGAAGTTGAGAAACGCGCCGTGAAAGATTCCGCTCTTCATGCCGGGGCGAGGGAAGTCTTCATGCTGGAAGAACCCGTCGCGGCTTCGATCGGGGTAGGACTTCCAATACAGGAACCTTCGGGAAACATGATAATCGATATCGGCGGAGGAACGACGGAGATGGCCGTTATATCTCTAGCGGGTGTTGTTTTCTCCAAATCGATCCGCATCGGCGGAGACGAAATGGACGAGGCAATAACAAATTATCTGAAAAGGACCTATAATCTCATGATAGGTGAAAGGACAGCCGAGGAGATAAAGATCAGGATCGGCTCGGGTTACCCCCTGGAGGAAGAGATGACAATGGATGTCCGGGGCAGGGACCTTGTAGCGGGGCTTCCCAAGATGATCAGCGTAACGAGCGAAGAGATCAGAGAAGCTCTTTCCGAGCCCATTACGCAGATCGTGGAGGCAGTGAGGATCACGCTGGAAAGGACGCCTCCGGAGCTGTCAGCCGATCTTATAGAAAAGGGACTGATAATGGCAGGCGGCGGTTCACTCTTGAGAGGGCTTGATAAGCTTATCGGCGAAGAAACAGGGCTGCCGGTGCATCTGGCAGACGATCCGTTAACGGCGGTTGTTCTGGGCACGGGCAAAGTCTTGAGTGAACTCAGATACCTGAAGAAACTCACCCTTGCGCCAAAGCTGCACAAATAAACTTTTAATCACTTGATGTGCTTAAGACTTTCTTTAAAAGCAAAATCTGGCCATTCATTACCGCGATCATCGCGGTAATCCTCATTTTTGTCTTTGTTCCCACTTTCGCCCTGGGCGTAAAAAATCTCTCTTCAAGAATATTACTTGCCCCCGTAAAGGCCTATACCGGCCTGATTCAATATTTCCAAAGCAAAAGAGCGCTTGTCAAAAACAACAGGGCGCTTCAGGAGAAACTGGCGAGGCTGTCCCTGGAAGCCGAGAAGTATAAAGACCTGAAACGCGAGAACGACCGGCTCAGGGACCTATTGAAGTTCAAGGGAGGATTCGGATTTGACACGCTTTCTGCCGAGATAATCGCAAGAAACCCCAGCGATTGGGTCGGTTCGATCTTGATCAACAGGGGCTCAGCTGACGGTGTGAAGAAAAATTCGGCAATATGCTCCGCCAAGGGGCTTCTGGGGAAAATAATAGAAGTCGATTCAAACATCAGCTCCGCCATCTTAATAACTAATCCCAATTTTAAGACCGGCGGCGTGGTCAGGGAAAGCCGGATCAACGGCATCGTGGTCGGCGCCGGGAAGGGCGAGGTAAGGATGCTTTACATTCCCATGGACGCTGACGTAAAGGAAGGCTCAACTGTCGTAACTTCCGAACTAAGCCGGATATTCCCTAAAGGGATCGGTATCGGCCAGATCGTCTCTGTCAGAAGAAGCAGGACAGGGCTATACAAGTACGCCGTGATAAAGCCGTTTGCGGATCCTTTCGATCAAGAAGAAGTCCTGTGCATAAAATGAATAAACGCATACATCTATACGGATTATTGCTGGCAGCCACATTGATCCAGGCGGTATGCATGAAACACTTCCGCTGGTTTCCGGACATTATGCTGCTTATGGTCGTTTTCACGGGTATTTTCGGGGGATACGCCGAAGGTATCAAATTCGGTTTTGTGGCCGGGTTTCTGCGCGGCATCCTTTCCGTTTACACGCTGCCCGTGGATCTTTTCCTTTTTCCGCTCATAGGCGCTGTTTCCGCAGTTCTGGCGGAAAGGTTTTACCGGCAGAATCCCGTCGCAGAGATGTTTATCACCGCTGTTGCGGTGTTCACGGCCATTGTTTTTCATACATCCTGTCTTAAGATCGTCTCCGGAAACGAATTTGTCGGCGTGTGGAGCGCTATTGCGGGAAGTTTGCGCGCTGTTACCGTTACGATCGTTTTTTCTCCGGTATTTTTCCACCTTTTAAGGGGATTAAGGCCGCAGGAAGAGTAACTCAAAACTCATGAGAGAAAGAATATTTTCGCTGATATTGATCTTCTGTCTCATCTTCCTTACGGTAGGACTTTTCTATACCCAGATAGTCTCCCACGAAAAGTATAGGATCATGTCCGAGGAGAACAGGCTTAGAGTTGTTCCCATGATGGCCCCCAGGGGTTCTATACTTGACAGGAACGGAAAACCCCTGGTAAAAGACGTCCTGTCCTTCAACGCCGCCGTCATATACAGCCAGATAAAGAACAAAGAAGCGCTTGCGAAGTTTTTAAGTTCTATCCTGGGCGCTAACGAGGGCAAGATATGGGAGAGGATGGAAAAAGGCCGCTTCCGTCCGCACTCGCTGACCGTTGTCGCCCAGGACATAGGAATAGAGAAGGCCACGTACCTTGAAGAACTTGAGACGAATTATCCGGGTCTCATCCTGGACGTATCTACGAGGCGCCGCTACATCAATGACAGGACCGCGTCCAATGTTCTCGGTTACCTGGGGCTTATAAACAGGCCCGAATTTGAGAGATTAAAGCAGTACGGTTACCGTATTAACGACGTGGTCGGGCGCGACGGGATCGAGAAAAATTACGACCAGTATTTAAGAGGCACACACGGGGGTAAGCAGATCGAGGTCGATAGTGTGGGGCGCGAGATGACGACGATGGGATATAAAGAGCCGCTGCCGGGAAAAAATGTTTATCTTACCATCGACCTTGAGCTTCAGAAGTATTGCGACAGCCTTTTGGAGGGGAAGCGGGGCGTAATACTTGCCATGAACCCTTCAAGCGGAGAGGTCCTGGCGATGTCGAGCGCTCCGGGTTATGACCCGGAGATTTTTATAAGCCGGAAAGAGTCCGGCAGCGTCAAAGCCGTTCTGGAAGACAAAAGCTATCCCCTTCTCAACAGGGCCATTTCCGGCGCGTATCCGCCCGGTTCGATATTCAAGGTTATTGTCGCGACCGGCGCGCTTGAGACCGGCAAAGCGACGCCCGGGACGGGCTTTTCCTGCAACGGGGAATTTTACCTGGGCAGGCAGAAGTTCCGCTGCTGGAGGAAAGGCGGCCACGGCGAACAGTTTTTAACCGAAGCGATCAAAAACTCCTGCAACGTGTATTTTTACAGGCTGGGACTTGTTCTTGGCGTTGACAGCATGGCAAAGTTCGCCGAAAAGTTCGGTTTCGGCGCGCGGACGGGGATAGATCTGCCCGGGGAATCCGAAGGGGTTCTTCCTTCGCGTAAGTGGAAGAGAAAACATTTTAATGAACAGTGGTTCCGCGGCGAGACCGTTAACTACGCCATAGGACAAGGGTATCTTTTATGCACGCCGCTTCAGATAGCACAAATGATGTCTGCTTTTGCCAACAAGGGCTTTTTGGTAAGGCCGTACCTGGTCAAGAGAGTCGGCGGGGTGGACACAGCAAGTTCCGTTAAAGTCGAGCTGGACATTTCCCCGGAATCCATGGAAACCGTCAGGCAGGGCCTGTGGAAGGTCGTCAACGATCCCCGCGGAACCGGACTGAAGGCAAAGCTTGAAGAAGTGGCGGTAGCGGGGAAGACCGGAACGGCCCAGACCGCGAGAAAGAAGACACATGGCTGGTTCGCGGGATTCGCGCCGTTCGACGATCCTAAGCTTACCGTTGTCGTGTTTGATGAATATGGAGGCAAGGGAGGATACTACGCGGCGGGAACCGCCAGCAAGGTATTTCACAAGGCGAAGGAACTGGAGCTGTTATGAGGGCGCCAAAGAGGGAGAGGATAGACAAGGTATTGCTGATCGCGATCATATTGATCGCGTTACTGGGCATCTTTTTCGTCTACAGCGCTACATGGAACCGCGGAGACACGGGAAGCGGCTTAAATTCTCTGGTGGTAAAACAATGTCTTTGGGTTGCCGTCGGTCTGGTTCTTCTTTATTTCATCGCAAATCTGGATTATATTAAAATACTTGATTTCGCGTATCTTTTTTACGGGATCAACCTGGCAGCTCTTTTACTGCTCCTGATTTTCGGAGGCGAGCGATATGGCGCCAAACGCTGGATCGACCTGGGGCCTTTTTCACTTCAGCCTTCCGAATTCGTGAAGATCACGACCATTCTGGCGTTAGCGCTGTTTCTGGAGGAGCGGAGGGAGAAAATAGGAACTCTCGGCAATTTTATTGCCGCGATCGCGCTTGTCGCCCCTGCTTTTGTTTTGATCTTTCTGCAGCCGGACCTTGGAACCGCCCTGGTGATCATCCCCATACTTTTTTCCATACTGTACATATGTGGTGAAAGGGTCAAGTATCTCATGGTGGTCATGGGCGCAGGAATACTTTCCCTGCCGGTTTTCTGGAACCTGCTCAAGGGATACCAGAAAAGCAGACTCCTGGTTTTTATAAACCCGAACATTGACCCGCTCGGGGCGGGTTACACGATAATACAATCAAGGATAGCCATTGGCTCTGGGGGATTGCTGGGAAAAGGGTGGCTTCGCGGTACACAGAGCCATTTAAGATTTCTCCCGGAACGGCATAACGATTTTATTTTCTCCGTTATAGGCGAAGAATGGGGCTTTGTCGGGGCTGTCGTCCTGATCGCGCTGTATGTTCTGGTGATCGCCCGCGGCATACGGATAATTTCAGATATCGACGATATTTACGGGAAGGCCATAGCAGCCGGGGTCGTAACGCTTTTGTCCTTTCAGGTCCTGGTGAACGTTTCGATGGCGGTCGGGCTTATGCCCGTTGTGGGGCTTCCGCTTCCGCTTATCAGTTACGGAGGTTCAAGTATGATAGCTACCTTTATCGCCGTGGGATTCCTGATGAGCATCTCCCGGAGAATAGACAGGTGAGCGAGTTAAAGAGCATACTAGACAAGGTCCAGAAGCCGGGGCGATACATCGGCGAGGAGACCAATTCCGTCCGCAAGAAATTCTCAAAAGACACCACAAATGTTGTCCTTGCTTATCCCGACACTTATGAAGTCGGGATGAGCTACCTCGGCATAAAGATACTTTATCATCTCCTGAACGAGCGGGATGACTGTTTATGCGAGCGTGTGTTCGCCCCGTGGAGTGACATGGAAAGAGAACTTACCGCGACCGGCCGGAAACTGTTCAGCCTGGAGTCAAAAACAGAGATCAGCAAGTTTGATATCGTGGGGTTCTCCCTGGCCTACGAATTGACTTTTACCAACGTTTTGAACATGTTGCACCTGTCGGGAATAACGGTTCTGTCTGAAAGGCGCGGGGAAGATGAGCCTTTGGTCATAGCGGGCGGAGCGTGCTGCTACAACCCGGAACCGATGAGTAAATTCATTGACGTGTTCCTTATCGGGGACGCGGAAGAAGCACTTCCCGAATTTTTGGATGAATACAGGAAACTTAAACACGCGTCAGCCGGCCGAAAAAGCATGCTGAAGGCCCTGGCCCGGATGCCCGGAGTGTACGTCCCGTCCCTGTACAAGGATGAATACCGCCGCGGACGATTTTACCGGCTCAGGCCTATGGAAGAAGGCCTTAGCCCGGTAATAGAAAAAAGACACGTTAATGACCTTGAAAAGGCTTATTATCCGGTAAAACAGATAGTGCCGCTGATCAAGGTCGTTCACGACAGGATCGCCGTTGAGGTGATGAGGGGCTGTCCGAACAGGTGCCGTTTTTGCCAGGCCAGCGCCGTCAACCGCCCGGTCAGACTAAGAAGCCCGAAGCGTATCCGTGAAATATGCCGCCAGACTTATCAGGGTACCGGTTATGAACAGGTCGCTCTTCTTTCGCTTTCCAGCGTCAATTATCCGCATCTTCCCGAGCTGGTAAGAGGCCTTAACGAGGACTTCAGGGGCAAAGGTGTCGGAATATCCATACCGTCGCTCCGCGTGGACGAGAAGTTTTACGACCTCCCGGAGATGATCTCGGTGATCCGCAAAGGCGGCCTTACTTTTGCCCCCGAAAGCACGAGCGATTATGTCCGGCAGGCGATAAGAAAGGACATCGATCCCGAAGTGCTTTGCAAGTCCGCGCTCCAGGCGTATCGCCACGGCTGGCGGAAGCTCAAACTGTATTTCATGGTAGGGTTTCCGGGCGAACCGGAAGCCGAGGTCGAGAACATCATCAGGCTTGCCCGGGACTTGTCACGCTTAAAGAAAAAAGTGTCAAAAGGAGCCGCCGAGATAAGGGTGAGCGTCAATCCGTTCATACCAAAGCCGCACACTCCTTTTCAGTGGCTGGGGATGCGCGACAGATCCCTGCTGATCGATGTCAGGAATAAGCTGCTCGTCAATTCTTCAAGGAAGGTCCATCTGGAGTTTCACGACATTACTAAGTCTGTACTTGAGGCCTGCATGGCCCGCGGAGACAGGAGAGTAGGGGACGTGATATATTCCGCCTGGAAGAAAGGGGCCAGGATGGACGGGTGGTCGGAGTTTTTTAACTTCTCCCTCTGGGAAGAATCTTTCAGGGAAAATGGACTCGACCCGTGGCGCCTTGCGGGCAAAACATACAAACTGGACGATGAGTTGCCCTGGAGCCATATAAACGTCGGGGTCGACGTAAAATCACTAAAAGAGGAACTCACCGCCAGTGGCCTCCATTCCGACAAGTAGAAAAATATGTCATCCCGGAATCGCGCCGAAGGCGCAATATCCGGGATCCAATGAAATTATTACGTGATCCCGGGTCTCGGCTTTCAGCCTCGCCCGGGATGACATACTTTTACAAACATCTTCGACAATTACAGAAATATGCCAGCTTGTATGTCTCTTGTCGAGATGGCAGTCTGGTTTTGACTTTTAGGCGTGGTTCGTGTATGATTATTAGCATACAAAAGTTAATAATATACTTGTTTGCGCCATAAACTTTTTTATAAAAGAACTAGGTAGGAGGTTTTACATATGGGTTTGTTCAGTGATCTTTCCCTTGCGAGGAAAAGCTTGCGCTACAAGCTGGTAATCGCTTTTGCCCTCATGTCGATCATCCCTCTTTTGATAATGCTGTATTTTGTCGCTGAATTTGTTTTTCCGAAAACGGATTTCCTTCTCCAGGTATCAGCCATAGTCCTGTTCGCGTTGTGGATCTCATGGCTGGGGTATCTCTTGATAAAACAGATCATCAGTCCTGTTATAGACCTGGCTCTGGAGACGCGCATAATAGCGGAAGGAAAATACGGAACGGGCGTGTCGGCGATAAGGGAGGACGAGCTTGGCGACATAGCCGAAGCCGTTAACACCATGACCGGGAGGATACGTTCCTACATAGGCGAACTGCAGGAATACAGCAGGAAGACCGCGGAGCTCAACGTCCAGATACACAAAAAGGTCATTACTCTCACCAACCTGATGCGAGTCGGCGACCTCATAACCTCGGGCACAGGTTTCAATGAGCTTGCGAGGTTCGCCGCGGAAAAGATCGGCGGAGAAATAAACGACAGCTACAGTGCGGTATTTTTGAAAGAAAAAGCGGGCAACTACTTGTCAAAATTCTTCGTTAATAACAGCGGCCGGGACGTACGTGTTGACAAGGTCGAACTGGAGCTTTCCTTTCTTGAAAAATTGTTCAGTAAACAGGAATACCTGCTGCTTGACTCAAGGCCCCTGGCGCAATCCTGGCAAAAAGAGATGAGAAAGAAGCTTAATTTGGTTAACGTGTTGATCTTCCCGATGAGAGTATCCCACAAGATCATAGGTGCGATCATGCTCGGGAATTTCACGGAAGATTTTGAATTTGAAGATGATGAAATATCGATAGTAAGGGCTTTTGAAAAAGAACTTGCCCTGGGATTTCAGAGCGCTCAGGGGCTTGAGGCGACGAAGGCCCTGGACGTTGTCGACAGTCTTACGGGGATCTACACGCGGCCCTATCTCGAGGACCGCCTGGAAGACGAGATCAACAGGGCCGTGTTTTACCAGAGACCTTGCTCTTTGATCATTATCAATGTTGACGGTTTCGAGGAATACTCGAGCCGTTACGGGATGCCTAAAGCCAATCAGGTCCTGAAGAAAATAGCGGGCCTTTTGGGCGCGGTCATGTCGCCTGTGGGGAAGGTAGCCCGCTTTGATTTCGATGAATTTGGAATGCTTCTGCCGGAGAAAAATAAAAGGGAAAGTCTTGAGACGGGCGAGGAGATAAGAAAGAAAATAGAAGCGATGCATATTTCAGGAGATCCTGACGACAAGGTCACAGTGAGCATCGGCGTCGGGGAGAATCCCATTGACGGGGCAAACGCGAAAGAGATCGTCGAAAAAGCCTATAAAAATATGCAATTAGCCAAAAGTCGCGGCAAAAACCAGGTGGTAGGAGAATAAAAGGGGAGGACATGAAAGACGACATTAGAAAAATACTGATCAAGATGGCCGAAGTAAGGGCATCTGACCTGCACATCACCGCAGGAGACTACATGCATTACAGGATCCACGATGAGCTGGTCCCGGCGACGGATAAACCAATGACTCCCGATGAGACAAGAGCGATCGTATACAGCCTGATGTCGGATGACCAGCTGGAAAAGTTCGAGAAGGAAAATGAAATGGAGCTTTCTTTTTCCATAGAGAACGTGGCAAGGTACAGGGTGAACATTTTCCGGCAGCGGGGCAGTGTAGGATCTGCGATCAGGATGGTGCCCCTGGAGATCATGACGATAGATGAGTGCGGCCTGCCGGTGGATATAGCAAGACAGTTCTGCAACACTCAAACGGGACTGGTCCTCGTTACGGGCCCTACCGGCAGCGGAAAGTCGACTACCCTGGCGGCCATGGTCGACGAGATAAACAGGACGCGCTCCTGCCACATCGTGACCGTGGAAGACCCCATAGAGTTCTTGCATACCAACAATAAAGCCATCATCGATCAAAGGGAAGTATATTCGGACACCCATTCTTTCGGTAATGCGCTTAACCATGTCCTGCGCCAGGACCCCGATGTGATCCTGATAGGTGAGTTGCGCGACCTTGACAGCATAAGTAACGCTTTGATCATCGCGGATACCGGACACCTCGTCCTGGGTACACTGCATACCCCGGATGCGATCCAGTCTATTAACCGCCTGATAGACGTCTTTCCTCCGTATCAGCAGAGGCAGATCAGGAGCCAGCTTTCATTTGTCTTGATCGGCATACTTGCCCAGCAGCTTATACCGCGCAAGGACGGGGCCGGCATGATTCTTTCAAACGAGATCTTAATAGCGACCCCGGCCGTAAGGAGCATGATCAGGGATGCGAAAGAGCACCAGATATATTCTGCCATCCAGACGTCTCAGGCCATCGGGATGAAGACAATGAACCAGGCCTTATCGGAGCTTTACCTCAGCGGCCAGATATCGTATGAAAGGGCAATGTCCAAAACGATTGATGTTGATGATCTGCTCAAGTTGATAGAACGTGGCGAAGGGCAAAAAGAAACGAAAACTAAATAAAAATAAAGGAGATAAAAGTGGTCTCAGCAAAAAGGCGAATAGGCGAAAAACTTGGGGAGATTCTGATCCGCGGCGAAAGTATATCGGAAGAGCAACTGCAGCGCGCGCTTGATTTCCAGCGCCGCGAAGGCGGGCTTTTAGGGGAGATCCTTGTTAAACTGGGATATGTGAATGAGCGGGAGATCGTCCAGGCCCTTACGACCCAGTACGGCTTTCCTTATCTGCCGCTTGAAAATTACGACCTCAGCGATAAGGGCGCGCAAGTCGTTCCCGAGAACGTTGCGAGACAGTACAGTATCGTCCCCGTCGATTCGATCGGCAACCTTTTGACCATCGCGATGGCAAATCCGCTGAACGAAAAGGCGATAGAAGACATCGAGATGATAACCAAAAGGAAGGTTCAGGTTTTTATCAGCACGGTTTCCTCGATACACGAAGCGATAAAGAAACTTTACAAAAAGGAACCGAGCGAGTAAGGGGTAAACGCTATATGGCCGTATCATTATCAAAGAAAATATTCGATCTTCTCGTCAAGAAAAAGATGATCTCGGCGGAGGATCTGAAGAAAGCCCAGAAGACCTATGAGGAACAGGGAGGGAAGCTTAGCGAGATACTGGTCAAGCTGGGTGTTATCTCCAAGGATGACCTTTTGACCTCGGTAAGCGAAGCGATAGGGCTTCCTTTGCTTGACCTTTCGCGCCTGCGCGTTGAAGTTGACATTCTTAAACTGATTCCCACGAGGGTCGTAAATCTTTACAAAGTTTTGCCTATTTCCCGCACGGGTAACCTTCTTACCGTAGCGATGGTGGATCCAATGGACGTTTTTGCCCTGGACGACCTGAAGGCTATTACAAGACTTGAGATAAGCCCTATCCTGGCCGGCGAAGATGATATGAGAGAGGCCATCCGGAGGCTTTACGAAAGGTCAGCTGACGAAGAAATAAGCGAAATAGTGGATAACATTCAAACCGCGCGCATGGAGACGATCGCCGAAGAGTCTGGAGCATCTTCCTCGGAGTTGCTGCGTATAACCGAGGAGGCGCCGGTGGTAAAACTTACCAATCTTATCCTGAGCCGGGCCGTCAAAGAAAGGGCCAGTGATATCTTGATAGAACCGATGGAAGCGAATTCACGGGTAAGGTACAGGATAGATGGCGTGCTTTGCGAGAGGCAGGAGCCCCCGAAAAGATTTCACCTCGCGATAGTTTCCCGCATCAAGGTCATGTCCAACCTTAACATTGCCGAAAGACGGTTGCCCCAGGACGGAAGGTTCGGCATCAAGGTCGAGGACAGGCGTATTGACTTCAGGGTTTCCGTTATTCCTTCCAGCATGGGCGAGAAGGTCGCATTGAGAATTCTCGATAAAGGACAGGCGATGATAGACCTTGACCAGCTCGGGTTCAGGGAAGACGACAAAAAGAAGATCCGCGAAGCTGCGGACAGGCCTCATGGCATGATACTCGTGTGCGGTCCTACCGGTTGCGGAAAGACCACGACTTTGTACTCGGTATTAAAGTACGTGGATTCTCCCGGGAAGAACCTGGTGACGGTGGAAGACCCCGTGGAATATGAACTCAAAGGGATAAACCAGGTCACCATAAACGATGACATAGGGCTTACGTTTGCGGGATGCTTGAGGTCCATATTGAGGCAGGACCCCGACGTTGTCATGGTCGGCGAGATACGCGATTTTGATACGGTGGACATCGCCATAAAAGCGGCATTGACGGGTCACCTTGTCTTGAGCACGCTTCACACGAATACCGCGAGCGGCTCCGTTATAAGGCTGGTAAATATGGGAGTCGAGCCGTTCCTTATGGCTGCCTCAATGGAACTTATCGCGGCCCAGCGGCTGATCAGAAAACTTTGCGATGATTGCAAGGAAGCGTATACACCGCAGGAAGAAGTAGCCAAAAAATACAATCTTTTCGACAAGTCCGGGAAAATACCGAAGATATACAGGCCAAAAGGCTGCGAAAGATGCATGAACACGGGATACCGCTTCAGGATCGGCATAATCGAATGCATAAGGATGACCACCGCGGTAAAGGACCTGCTATTCAGGAATGCGCAGGAAGGGGAGGTCAAAAAAGTGGCAAGGCAGGAAGGAATGACCACCTTGAGGGAAAACGGTATTGAGAACGTGCTGAAAGGGGTGACTTCGCTTGAAGAAGTCCTCCGCACCACGATCGAAGACCGCGATACGGAGTAAAGTATGTTCAAAGGAAAATCCATACAGGCCAGGATAGTAGAAGCGCTTCTGGAAAGAAAGCTTATCGACGAGAGTCGCCTGAAGGGCGTACTGGGCAAGGAAAGAGAAAAGGACGTGATCAGGAAACTTGCCGACAGTGACGTCATTTCCGAAGAGGATCTCGTTGTGGTTTTAAGCCAGGAACTCGAGATCCCTCCTATCGATATGGCAAGGATGACCCTGGACCCGAAGCTCATGGGACTCGTACCGGAAAAGGTAGCCCAGCGGGACAATTTCGCGATCATCTCGCGCATAGGAAACGGCCTGACGGTCGTGATCTCCGACCCCACGGATGTTTTTGCCATAGACGACGTTAAGACCATCACCGGGTGCAGCGTGGAGCTGGTCGTGGCCGGGCGCCAGAATCTGCGCAAGGCCCTTACGGATTTTTATGCGAGAGAAGAAGAAGACGTGACCGCGATTATCGATGTAGAGGAAGAGGGAGAAGCCGACCTCGAAATACTCAGAGGCGCCGAAGGAATCGACGTGTCGGATATCGAGAAAAGCGGCGCAGCGCCTATTGTCAAAATGGTCAATCTTATAATCGGCGAAGGGCTCAAGAAAAGGGTAAGCGATATCCACATCGAGCCCGAGGAGAAGACCTTAAGGGTCAGGTACCGTATTGACGGCGAGATGCAGGAGGCGTTTGAGCTGCCCAAGAAGAACCAGAACGCCGTGCTGGCGCGTCTTAAAATCATGTCGAACCTTGACATTACCGAGAACAGAGTGCCGCAGGACGGAAGGTTCAGGATAAACATGGAAGACAGAGAGATCGATTTCAGGGTTTCCGTTCTGCCCACGACCTTCGGGAATAAGATAGTCTTAAGAGCTCTTGATAAGGGCAGCTTGTCGGTCGGGCTGGAAACGCTCGGTTTTTTGCCGCAGCCCCTTGAAGATTTCAAAACGGCCCTTTCGATGCCTTTCGGTATTATCCTTGTTACCGGACCTACGGGAAGCGGTAAATCCACCACGCTGTATTCAATACTTACCGATCTCAACATCCCGGACAGGAACATAATGACTGTGGAAGACCCGGTGGAATACCAGGTCGAGGGACTGACGCAGATAGCGGCCCGGCCGGATATCGGCCTGGATTTCACGAGTGGCCTCAGGGCCATTCTCAGACAAAGCCCTGATATTATCATGGTAGGGGAGATAAGGGATTTCGAGACGGCGGATATCGCCATAAAGGCCTCACTTACGGGACAGATGGTTCTCAGTACCTTGCATACGAATGATTCCGTGGGGGCGATAACCCGTCTTACGAATATGGGAATAGAGCCGTTTCTTATTGCTTCAAGCCTTTTAATGGCATGCGCGCAGCGTCTTATGCGTAAGATATGCCCGCATTGTAAAGTTGAAGACAAAGACCTTCCCCAGGACTTTCTAAAAGAACTGGCCGAGAAACATCCGTGCATAAGAGAGACGAAGAAGTTTTATAAGGGGAAGGGCTGCGCCAAGTGCAACGATACGGGATATTTGGGCCGAATGGGAACCCTTGAGACGCTTCTTGTGGACGATAAAATAAGAGAGATGATAAACAGAAAACAGTCCGAAGAAGATCTCAGGCAGTATTTAAATGAAAAGGGCGCAAAGACGCTCCGCGAAAACGCCGTTATCAAGTTCTGCAAAGGATGGACGACCCTTGAAGAGGTCTTGAGGGTTACTTAGTTTGAAAGAGGGAAAATGGGCAATTTTAATTATGTAGCGAAAGATCCTGAAGGGCGCACCGTAAAAGGGGCGCTGGAAGCTCCCGACAAAAAACAGGCCCTTGACCTTTTGCGGGGAAAAGGACTTTTGATACTCAAGCTGGAAGAAGCCAGAGGCGCGGCCAGCATACTTTCTGTTTTGAAACCCAAGGGAGGCAAGGTCAAGCTCGACGAGCTTGTAATCCTGTCGAGGCAGCTGGCGACGATGATAGATTCCGGGATCCCCGTGGTCAGCGCTCTTGACATACTTTCGGAGCAATCGGATAATGTAGTATTAAAAAACACCTTGTCGGAGATAAGAGATTCGGTAAATACCGGCTCGAGCCTTTCGGACGCCATGACGAAACATTCGGGTGTTTTCTCGACTTTTTTTGTCAGCATGGTAAGGGCCGGGGAATCCAGCGGTACGCTCGACGACATCCTCGACAGGGTCGCGACCTATCTTGAAAAAACCAACGCCCTTCAAAAGAAGATAAAATCAGCTCTCATATATCCCGCGGTGGTTTCTTTCATGGCCCTTGCGATAACGTTGGTAATGATACTCAAGGTCATACCCGTCTTTAAGGATATATTCGCGGGATTTGGCGCCAAGCTTCCGGGGCCGACACAGTTCCTTATAAACTTGAGCGATTTTATGACGGGCCATTTTTTTATGTTCATCACCATAATCGCGGTTACCACGTTTGCGATAAAGTTTTACTTAAACACGGACAACGGAAAAGTAAACGTCGACAGACTGAAGCTGAAAGCGCCTGTTTTTGGGCCGCTTTTCAAAAAGGTCGCAATAAGCAAGTTCAGCCGTACGCTGAGCACGCTGATACAAAGCGGGGTTCCTATATTGTCGGCGCTCGAGATCGTGGCCAAGACGGCGGGAAATCTCGTCGTTGAGAAGGCAGTCGATAGCGTCAAGAACAACGTGAGGGAAGGGGAGAACATTGCTACCCCGCTTGCCAGGAGCGGCATATTTCCTCCCATGGTAACGCGCATGGTCTCTGTTGGTGAGAAAAGCGGCGAACTTGAAAAAATGCTTCTAAAGATCGCCGATTTTTTCGATGAACAGGTCGATACGGCCGTTGACGGCCTGACAAGCATGATAGAGCCCTTGATAATAGCTTTCCTGGGCATAATTATAGGCGGGATCGTGCTATGTATGTTCCTGCCAATATTCAAAATTTCGACCATTATTCAAGTGTAGTGAGACCATAACTTATGCCGCAAAGCGGCATAAGTTATAAGGTCGAACTTAACCCCACACCCAGATAATCCTGGGTGTGGGGTCTAATTCGCAGACGGCCTTCGGCCTACAATTTATGTAATCTTTAAGAATTATATAAATTGTCTGCTTATTAGAATTAACGGTAAATTAATGAAAAGTTAATTCTAAATTAACTATCAATAGGTATACTTTAACTAGAAGAAAAGGAAAGGCTTGGTTTCGGGTTTGTATTTTCTAATGCAGACAGGTATACTATAAGGAACTATAGGCTTTTCTAATCCGTTCTTTGAAAGGAGGTGAGAACAATGAAGCTTAGAAAACTACTCGGAAAAGGTGGCTTCACGCTTGTTGAAATTATGATCGTCGTTGCAATTATAGGTCTATTAGCAGCGGTTGCCATCCCTAATTTCATGAGAGCAAGGGAGAGAGCGCAGCAGAATGCGTGTATCGCGAACCTGAAGCAGATAGACGGGGCAAAGACTCTGTGGGCTCTGGATTCAGGTGCCGGTTCGACTGATACGCCTACGTGGGCTAACCTCGTAGATACGTATATCAAGAGAACTCCCACTTGTGCGGGCGGTGGAACCTACACGTTAGGTAACATGAGCACTGATCCGGTTTGTACGGAAACTACCGGTTCATATCCGCATCAGCTGTAAGTCAGGGATGCGCTTTAACAAGCGCCACCAAATCAAAAAGGCGGCCATACTTTGGCCGCCTTTTTGATTTTATCAGATGTTTATGTATAATATATAGAAGCGCATTACATATATGAAGAAGAAAAAAACATTGAAGATAAAAGGCTTTACCCCGTTAGAGATTAGGGGGAAATTAGTGAGATGCCCGAGATCTCTAACGGGGTTCACCCCGTTAGAGATGAGAGTAAACTCAGTGAGGCGCCCGAGATCTCTAACGGGGTTCACCCTAGTCGAAATAATGGCAACGGTTTCTGTCATAGCGCTGATCATAGCTTTTATTGCTATGCCGAGTTTTCAAAAGGAAAGCAGAAGGGCAAAAGCCACTGCTTGTAATATGAACCTTAAGATCGTAGAGAGGGTCAAGGTTTTATGGGCGCTAAGGGAGGGGAAGTTTTCAAGGGACGAGCCCACCTGGGACGACCTTGTGCCTGAATATTTGCAAAAGACGCCAGCTTGTCCGCTGGGCGGAAAATATGATATAGGCAGTATAAGTGAAAAGCCGACTTGCTCCGCAGAAGGGCACAGACTCCGGTAACCGGCAAGGAAGGAAAAAAATGATGAAGATCCTGAATAAAAGAGGTTTTACCCCGTTAGAGATTAGGGGAAAATTAGTGAGACGCATGAGATCTCTAACGGGGTTTACATTGGTAGAGATCATGGTGGTAATCGGGATCGTGGCCGGGCTGGCAGTGGTAGCCATACCTAATTATATACGCGTAAGGAGAATAGCTCACCAGAATGCGTGCATCCACAACCTTAAGACAGTAGATGAAGCGAAAGATATGTGGGCGCTGATGGAGGGCAGGATAGCTTCAGCGGTGCCCACCTGGGGCGATCTTATTACTGAATATGTAAAGAAGACTCCCGTTTGTCCTTCGGGCGGGACATATACGATCAATCCTATTGACACATATCCTCAGTGCACTTGGACGGAACATGAACTTCTTTAAAGCGCTTTTTATTCTCGTTGTCATATGCGCTTCCTTCTACTTTTTTTCCGACAATAAGGTCGATCCGGACCTCTGGGGACACCTGAAGTTCGGCGAGGACATATACGAAGAACTGAAGGTCCCGCTTTACGACACCTATTCTTATTCCTCTTACGGCGCGAGGTGGATAAATCACGAGTGGCTTTCCGAACTTGCATTCTATACGGTTTTCAGGTTTACGGCCGGCGCGGGACTTTTGGCCCTTAAGTTCCTCGCGGGCCTTGCGATGGCTTTTTTGATCTATTTTTCGGTCTGCAGGGACACTGAAAGCCTTTTGTTAAAAATGATGTTCATTATCCTTCCTCTTTCAGTGATCGGTTACGGTTTCGCGACGAGGCCGCAGATCTTCACGTATCTTTTTTTTGCTGTCACTGTTTTCCTCATCGACAGGTTTGAGCGCACGGGCCGGCCCCGGTGGCTTTATCTGCTCCCTCTTGTTTTTCTTTTGTGGTGCAACCTTCACGGCGGGTTTGTCGCCGGAGTTGGGGTGCTCTTTATTTATTGCCTGTTCAAGGCCTTTAAAAAGAAGGCCGGAAAGAACCTGATCTTTATAACCTTCTTTTCTCTGGCCGCTACGCTTATTAATCCCAACGGCACGGCGCTATGGGTTTTTCTGTCAAGAACCTTATCCGCGCCGCGTCCGTATCTGGAAGAGTGGGGAAGGGTAGCTTTTTCTTCTAATTTTACGGATTATTTCGCGGTTTTGATTTTGGCGGGCATAGGGCTGATCTTTTCCAGGCGAAAAAGGAACCCCTATGAGATAACGATACTTTTTATGGCCTTTCTTGTTTCGTTTTTTCACAACAGGCACATTGTTCTTTTCGCGATCCTTTTCGCTTTTCTTATGCCGAAATACCTGGACTCTTTCGCGAGAGACACGCTGATCGGCATGGAGAGAAAGTTTCCGGCCAGTGTCTTCGCAGTGGTTCTTCTGTGTTTTTCCCTGATCTTTCTTCACGGGGGGCTCTTCGTCAGGAAGACCGACCCGCTTAAAATAGAAGTGCCCGAAGGAAAGTATCCCGTCAATGCCGTGAAGTTCATGAAGGATAACCGCATAGGCGGTAATATTTTCTGTTTTTTCGACTGGGCGGAGATGTGTATAAGGGAGTTATCGCCCCGGAGTAAAGTGTTTTTCGACGGCAGGTATAGGACCGTTTACAGTGAAGAACTGATAGAAGGTTACTTTGGCGTCCTCTACGGCGAAAGGGATTATAAGGATTATCTGGACAAATTCCCCGAGACCGACATAATGCTGCTGCATCCTTTCGGAATGCTGACGGCAAAGGTTTCGGAAGACAAAGGCTGGATAAAGGTTTACGATTCAGATACCGCGGTTTTGCTTCTAAGGCACAACGAAAATAATAAAGACGCGATAAAGCGTTATATGAAAAATGAACTTGTTTATAAGCCCAAGAAAGAACCCTTTTATCTTGAATAGCGCCATAAATAAGAACTACAGGATCATCGTGATCCTATTTTTTGCCGCCGCGCTCTGTGCGGGCATAATCACTTTCAGGGATTACGGCATTTCCTGGGACGAGCTGGTATCCAGGGATAACGGGCGTTTAACGTACGAATATGTATTTGAGGGGAACCAGGAGCTTTTATCGTACAACGACAGGTATTATGGTACGGCTTTTGAGCTCTCGCTTTTTTTGCTTGAAAAAGCCTGTGGTTTAGAGGATTCCAGACAAGTCTTTTTTTTACGGCACCTGGCCACGTTTCTGCTTTTCTGGGTAGGCGCGATCTTTTTCTATTTTTTATGCAGGGATCGCTTCAAGAGCTGGAAAATGGGCCTTTTGGGGAGTCTCTTTTTGATCCTGAGTCCCAGGATATTCGCGCATTCGTTCTATAATTCGAAAGACCTTGCGTTTTTATCGATTTTTATCATAAGCATATTCAGTCTCGTCAAGTATCTTGAACGGAAATCCTTACTCCGCACGACTTTCCACGCCTTAACATGCGCTTTTCTCATTGCCACAAGAATTTTGGGCATAATGGTTTTCTTTTTTACCGCTTTGTTCGTTGTCATGGATCTATTGACGGGGAAAGAAAAAGAAAAGGGAAAAGCGCTGTTCTCGTTCGCGGCGTATGTCTTTTTGACGATGTCCTGCACGGTGTTGTTCTGGCCTATCCTCTGGATCGCGCCCGTAAGCCAGTTCACCACGGCGTTTAATCAGATGAGCCATTTTAATTACTGGTCCTCGGTTTTATTCCTGGGCGAATACGTCAAGGGTAAAAGTTTGCCGTGGCATTACGTTCCTGTCTGGATCCTGGTTACCACGCCCGTTCTTTATACTGTTCTTTTTGCTTCAGGGCTTGTCGTTTTGATAAAAGAAGCGTTCAAGGCCCCCCTTCGTTTCTGTAGAGAAAGGGGTAACGACCTGATATGGGTCCTTTGGTTCTTTACGCCGATCATATCCGTTATCGCGCTTAAGTCCGTCCTGTATGACGGGTGGAGACATTTGTTTTTTGTTTATCCCGCTTTTCTGATGATATCGCTGACGGGATTAACGTCCTGGTTCGAACTTATAAAAACGAAATTCCGCAGAGCAAATTACAAGATCGCAGTCGCTCTTTTCTCCGCGGTCATCTCGGTCTCTCTGCTCGGCATTTTCTGGTTCATGGTAAAATACCACCCGTACCAGAACGTCTATTTCAACGTCCTGACCGGGAACATGAAAAACGCCAAAAACAACTTTGATATGGACTACTGGGGGCTTTCGTACAGACAGGCGCTTGAGTATATCCTGGAGAACGACAAGAGCGATCCCGTGAAGATTTGCGCCGCCTGGGCGCCCGGTTATTACAACTTTTTCATCCTTACCCCCGAAGAAAAGAAGAGGATCGAGTTCGTAAAGGAGCCGGAGCAAGCCGACTACTTTATGGGCGAGTACCGCTGGCACAAGGGGGAATACCCGTACGAAAACGAGTTCTACTCCATCAAAGTTGCAGGCGCCAAGATCATGGTCGTCTACAAACTCCGCTAATCACAATCACCGGTTGGGGTAGCTCTATTCGGGAGCGCCAGATCTCATTTCGGTGATGTTTGAACCATTCCTCGCTGGGACGTCCAGCTTTCTCCAGCGGAAAGCTGGACTCAGGCGATGTCCTCGCGAATTCGCGCTTCGCGCGAATACCAAGCTCGCTCGTCCATCGATGCCCTGCTCGGAACAGTTCAAACATCTCCGGTAATTAACAGCCAGGTTAGTCGTCGGGGATTCTGAAAAATTAGGAGAGGTGCCAGACGTAGGACCAGCCGACGGTTTTGGGATCGCCGAGTGACTTCTTAAGGCCGTTTATGAGTTTGGCGGGATTGGTTTTCGGGTCGGGAGAACCGATGACCACGACCCATGTGGTCTTG